>NZ_JAFCTI010000015.1:0-100180 GCF_049895945.1 Pseudarthrobacter sp. DSP2-3-2b1
GGCTGGATCTCACCCACCGGCAGACACTACGCCACCGAAGAACCCGACTGGGAACCACCCCGGTTACCGGAAGTCCTGTATACCAACTCCGAATGACCAGAGCTGTCCCTACCTGTCAATGGCCAGTAGTTTGTGCCCACGGGTCAATGGCCAACAGTTTTGTGCCCGAGGACAGAAATGGAAGTCACCTCAGATTCGGGCCGAAGTCCAGCAGAAAACCACAGTTCTAAAGACGCCTAGTGTCACAGCCATCTGTGACTGTGGAGTGCGAAACACGCCAACGGTAATCTGTGGTCCATGTCATCAAATCCACTGCGGCACGCCATGGCGCGCATGGGCGGGCGTGATCCGCAGGAACGGCACCGCGCCGCTACCCCGCTTGAACTGTTCTTCGACCTTACGTTCGTCATTGCATTCGGCGTGGCCGGAAGCCAGTTCGCCCACGAGATCGCCGAAGCCCACTTCGGTGCGGGTCTGCTTGGGTTTTCCTTCGCCATGTTCGCCGTGATCTGGGCGTGGATCAACTTCACGTGGTTCGCCAGCGCCTACGACACCGACGATTGGATCTTCCGTGTGGTGACCATGATCCAGATCGTCGGAGTACTGATCCTGACCATGGGAATCGAGCCCATGTTCCACTCCCTGGTGGAGGGGGAACATGTAGACAACAGGGTGATAGTTGGCGGTTACGTGGTGATGCGGCTCGCGCTGGTGTCCCAGTGGCTTCGAGCGGCACGGCAGGACCCGGCACGCCGACAAACGTCCCTGCGCTATGCCAAGTACCTTGCGGTGGTTCAGCTCGGGTGGATAGCCGTGCTGATAATCGAGGCCGATGTTCTCACCACAGTCCTCATGACCGCACCCCTGATCCTGGCCGAAATGGCGACTCCCTACTTGGCCGAGCGCAAAGCCACCACGCCATGGCACGCGCACCATATCGCCGAGCGCTACGGGCTGCTCGCCATCATCGCCTTAGGTGAATGCCTCATTGGCGCCATAGCAACCCTTCGCGCCATCGTGGCCAACCACGGCTGGAGCGTTGACGCAGCCCTCGTAGGCTTCGGCGGGACGGCACTGGCCTTCGCCATGTGGTGGATCTACTTCATGCTTCCCGCAGGCAGGGCGCTGCACATTCGCCGAAGTCAGTCATACCTGTTCGGGTACGGACACATCCCCGTCTTCGCCGCGATTGCCGCCTCGGGCGCAGGACTTCATGTCGCGGCCTATTACATCGATCACGAAGCCCACATCAGCGCCGCAATGGCCGTTGCCAGCATCGCCGTCCCCGTCGCATTGTTCAAAGGTTCACTGACTTGGCTGTACAGCGTCATGGTGGGCGCGGACCGCACCATCATCACCGTTGCCGCCTGTGTACTGGCCGCGTTGGCAGGCGCAGTGGGCCTGGCTGCAGCCGGGGCGTCGGTGCCGCTCTGCCTGCTGGCCATTGTGCTGGCACTCGGTGTGTCGATAGTTGTGGACGAGCGCCGGGGCTCCGAACGGCTGCAGCGGGCGCTGGAGAAGCTGGAATCCGGGGCTACTTCTCCCCAGCGCCAGCGCTAGCAGTATCCGCCGTCCCGGGATCATCCTCGTAGGACAGGTTCTCGTAATCGGTCTCGTCTTCCTCGTCCAGCCTGTCATCCAATTCCTTGAGCAGCCAAGGGTTCACCCGCCCCAGGATCTTGCGGATCTCCTCGACCTCAACTGCGGCGTAAAGCACGGGCCGGGCATCGCGGTACTTGGTGACGGGTGGCTTATCCGGCCATTTTTCGGCCAGCGCCCTGACCCGCTCGGGCAAGGAGTTGTGGGCGTTATCCGCGATCTTGACCAAGGCGGCGTCGTGGTCTTCTGCGATGTACCTCATCCCGTCGGCGTAGTCATCGGGATTGTCATGGAGCCGGTTGGTGACCCGTTCGATGATGTCCACCGCACGCTCGGAGACGCCCATTTCCAGGAGCGCCTGCCGGGTGATGGGAGTGTCCTCGGCGATATCGTGCAGGTAACCCGCGATCCGGATGTCGTCATCGAAGTCCGCCAGCGCGTCCCCCACGGCAATCACATGGTCACGGTAGGGCCGCTTGAGCTTGTCCTTCTGCCGGTTGTGGGCCACTTCAGCCAGGACCTTCGCGGTCTCCACGGTGAATCCGGGCTGAGGGTAGGACGGTTCTTTGAACTCTGGTTCGGACATGGTTCCAGCCTACGCGCCGGTCCACACCCACGGCTCCCGCGGGAGGCTGTCCGGCCGGAACGCCGCCAGCGCCCGCTCCAGCGGTCCGCGCGGCAATTTCAGGGAGTTCAGGATGAGGTCCCTGACCTCGGCGGCAGAGTGACCGGCGAGTCCCAGGTCTGTAAGGGTTACCGCACCGTCGCGCTTGGCCAGCCGGGCGCCGTCGGAATTCAGCACCAACGGCACATGGGCATATTCCGGAACAGGAATATTCAGGAGGCCGGCAAGATATGCCTGCCGCGGCGTGGATGGCAGCAGGTCGTCGCCCCTCACCACCTGATCGACTCCCTGGGCGGCGTCGTCCACCACCACGGCCAGGTTGTAGGCCGTCACTCCGTCATTGCGGCGCAGGACAAAGTCATCCACGATGCCGGTGAACGGGCCATGCAGGACATCCTTCACCGTGTACTCCGTGACGTCGGCGCGGAGCCGGATGGCGGCCGGCCGGGTGGACCGCCTGATTTCCAGCTCAGCAGGGCCCAGATTCCGGCAGGTCCCCGGATAGGCGCCCTGAGGGGCATGCGGGGCAGACGGCGCCTCCTGGATTTCCCGGCGGGTGCAGAAACACTCGTACGTCAGCCCGGCGCCGCTAAGCGCGCTGATCGCCTGGCTGTACAGCTCGGACCGCTCGGTCTGGCGGACGACGGCGCCGTCCCAGGTCACCCCGACGGCCGCCAGATCGCGGAGCTGCTCCGCCTCCGCGCCGGCCCTTGCACGGTCCAGGTCCTCAACGCGCAGCAGGAAGTCCCGGCCCGTGGACCGGGCGAAAAGCCAGGCGAGGATAGCAGTGCGCAGGTTGCCCACATGCAGATCGCCCGACGGGCTGGGGGCAAAGCGGCCTGCTGGGGTCATGGCACCAACCCTACGCAACAGGACAACCCCCTAATACAAGAGCCCCTCAGCTACGGCCGGCTGCGGGAGTCCGGACGTGGCTCAGGGGCTCTTGCTCTGGTTGCGGAGTGACCATGGTGTGAACAAGTGTCAATCAGCGGCGGCTTCCTTGCGGGAAGCTCGGTCCAGGGACCGGGTGGTGTGCCGGGGGTCCTGTAGCCTGCGGGGCGCTGGCGGTAGCCGTTGCCCTGTTGCCACAATTTGAGCAGAGAACCTACAGTTGGCACAACAGGCGCACTCCCAAGTAGTCAGACTGACCAACGTGCGCCACATTTACAGACAGGGACTGATCACTTTGCAGCAGCAGCTGGACGCCACGGACCGCCGCATCCTTTTGGCCCTGGATGAGGACCCACGCGTGCCGGTCATGGTCCTCGCCCAACGGCTCGGCCTTGCGCGCGGAACGGTGCAGGCGCGGCTGGAACGGATGACGGCGTCGGGATTCCTCCGGCCCAACAGCAGCCGTGTGCTGCCGTCCGCCCTCGGCCGTGGCGTGGCTGCCGCAGTCAGCGCAGAACTGGACCAAAGCCACCTCAATGAGGCCATCGCTGCCCTCCGTAAAATCCCCGAAGTCCTGGAATGCCACGCACCGGCGGGAGACACCGATCTCCTCATCCGGGTGGTGGCCAGCAGCCCCGACGATCTTTACCGGGTGTCAGAGGAAATCAGGCTCTGCCCCGGCATCGTCCGGACCTCCACCAGCATGTTCCTGCGCGAGGTCATCCCCTACCGCACATCCGGCCTACTGCAGGACTGAGCCGCTACACCGGCGGACCGGCGTTGGATTTGAGGTTCTTCATCACCAGCGTGGACGTCAGCCGCTCCACGCCGGGCAATGACGTGAGCTCGGCATCGTAGAAGCGCTGGTAGGCCGGCAGGTCCTCGGCAATGACCTTGAGCAGGTAGTCCGGCGAGCCGAAAAGCCGCTGGGCTTCGACGATGTTCGGGTTGCCCGCCACCCGGTTCTCGAAGATCTCCATGGTTGAGCGGTCCACCTGCCGCAGGGTGACGAACACGATCGCCTCAAAACCCAGGCCCACTGCCGCCGGATCGATGTCCGCCTTGTAGCCCCGGATCACGCCCGAGGCCTCCAGATCGCGCAGCCTGCGGTGGCACGGCGCAACGGTTAAACCCACCTTGGCAGCAAGCGCTGTCGCGGTCATCCGGCCATCCTGCTTGAGGTGGCGCAAAATATTCCTATCGATATGGTCAATCACGCAAGAATCTTACCAAATACGGTTCAATCCCGGCGAAAAAGGTAAGCACTTATGCGTGCAAAATCAATATGGTTTGTCCTGTAGCCACTCGGACAGGAGCCAACCATGAACCCCCAGCTGTTTTTAGCTTTCGTGCTGGTGGCTGCCGCCCTGGCCTGCACCCCCGGCGTGGACTGGGCCTACTCCATCACCGCCGGACTGCGGCAGCGCAGTTTTGTCCCTGCAGTTGCGGGGCTCTGCGGAGGCTATGTGCTGCATACTGTACTGCTGGTGGCCGGACTTGCGGCGTTGCTGACCGGACTGCCCGGCGTCCTGGGCTGGCTGACGGTGGCCGGCGCGGGTTACCTCCTCTGGCTGGGCATCAGCACCCTCCGATCCTGGCGCGGTGCGTCCTTCACTGCGGCAGACGCCGTCGGGAAGCCTTCCAACCAGCTGCGGACCTTCCTCCAGGGCATGGGAACCAGCGGCATCAATCCCAAGGGGCTCCTCTTTTACGTGGCCCTCGTGCCGCAGTTCGTCAGCCCGGACGCTGCCCTGCCGGTGCCGGTCCAGTCCGGCCTGCTGGGGCTCACCTTCGTCCTGCTCGCCGGAGCCGTCTACACCTGCGTGGCGCTGCTCGCCCGCACACTCCTCCAGTCCCGCCCGGGCGCCGCACGGGCAGTCACCCTGGCCAGCGGAATCATCATGGTGCTGCTGGGTGTGGTGCTGCTGTCCGAGCAACTGGTCCCGCTGGTTGCTGGCCTGTTCCCAACGGCCTGACGGATGCGGGCCGAGCCTGACGGATGCGGGCCGGCAAGACGCTGGCCACCGGCCGCCGCGCGGTCCTATGCTGATGAAACAGGTGCTGGTGACGCAAGCCCGTTCGAGGAGCCAAGATGGCCGACGATCCTGCCAGTCGCCCCGAGGAGAAATCACCAGGGCGAAAGCGAGCCGGGGCCTGGGCCACTGTCCTCGCACTGGTGGCCGCGCTCCTGCTGCTGGTACCGGTGCTTTTGCTGCCCGTGTCCACCGCAGTACCGCCGGCGGTTTGGCTACCGTTGCTCATCGCCGGCCTCGCAGCGGTGGTGTTGCTTATTGCCCGACGACGGCACGCGCGGGTGCGGCCGCTGGCCGTGGGTGCGGTGGCGTTCTGCGCGGTGGCAGCGGTGGTTGCATCACAGCTGCTCGCCGAGACGCCGCCCATCACCGACGGCGACGGCCGCCGGCTGCCCGGCAGCATCGCCAGCCTGGAGCGGGTAGAGCTGAACGGCACAGGGCAGTGGATCACCATCAGGGGACACAACACGTCCAATCCCGTCCTGCTGAACCTGGGAATGGGCGGGCCTGGCGGCGGCGGGTTCGCCACCCGTTCCCTGTTTGAACCGCTGGAGCAGCACTTCACGGTGGTGAGCTGGGACGAGCCAGGCACCGGGAAATCCTACGGCGCGGTGCCATTCGATGAGCTGGACCGCGAGCGCTTCGTAGCGGACGCCGCCGCCCTGACAAACCTGCTCCGGGAGCGGTTCGGCAAGGACCGGATCTACCTCTATGGGGTGTCGTGGTCGAGCATCCTGGGCATCTGGCTGGTGCAGGAGCATCCGGAGCTCTATCACGCCTTCACGAGCAGCGGCCAGATGGTGAACACCACCGAAAATGACCGCCTGGGGTACGAGCTGGCCCTCGCACGTCTCCAGGAACAGGGCGACGCCGGCGGAGTGGAGAAGCTCAGCAGCAACGGGCCGCCGCCCTACCGCGGCGAGAATGTGGTGTTCCGCTACGTAGAGTACCTCGACGTTCTCAACGAGATCATGGGTACACCCCGGTTGTCCTTCATCGTGCCGATCATTCCTTTCCTGGCCCCCGAATACGGGCTGGTGGACAAGGTGAACCACACGTTCGGCATCATCAGGTCATTCAATGCGGTCTACCCGAAGCTGGAAAACCTCGACTTCGTCGCGCAGGCGCCGTCGCTCGAAGTCCCGGTCTATTTCTTCGTGGGCCGCAATGACGTCAACGCCATGGCATCACTGACCGAGGAGTACTTCAACATGCTCTCCGCGCCGCACAAGGAGCTGATCTGGCTGGAGGGCGGGCACGGACTCGACGGCAGCACCCAGGGCCAGTTCGTCGATGTGATGGTGAACCGGGTCCTGCCGGCAGCCAGCTGAGTACGGCTCAGGCCTTGCGTTCCATAAACCATTCAGTGAACGCCGACGCCCGGCCGTCCGGCTCCAGGCGGATAACCCACAGGTTGTCGTAAACGGGCCGGTCACCCAGGTAGTCCGTGAACCCCTGAACAAAGGCCAAAGGGCCGTCGGTGCCGAGCAGGTTCCAGTCAAAGATCCAATCCTCGGGCTCATCGCGGGCCTCCAGCCACCGGTCCACGATCTGTTCGCGGCCACGCCACGCGTCCCTGTCATGCGGGCGGGTCTCGTAGACGGCGTCCTCGGTAAAGAGCGCGCGGATATCCGCAGGCTCATTGGTGGTCCACGCCGCGATGTACTTTTCCATCCAGGACCTCACTGCCTCGCTCATGCCTCCGTTGTACTCCGGGGCGGTGGACTCCACAAGGCCGGAGGTGGTTACTTCCCGTCCAGCTGCTCCCACTCCTGCTCCCACAGCCGGCGCTCATCGATATCCTTGCGGATGACCTCGAAGGTCTCCAGTTCCGCGGGCCGGCCCCGGAGCCAGTCGCGCGGGTTGAGGGATTTGCGGCCGTTGTCCAGCACCAGCAGGGCCCGATCGGTCAGCGCATCATTGCGGAGCACCATATCCGTCTTGCGACGGCGGAGCACCTCCTTCAGCGCCTCCTGCGCCTTCGCATGCAGGCCAAGCCGCCGCAGCGCCCGTCCGCGGAGCAGCAGCAAGGCCGCCGAAAGATCATCCGAGTTCATCAGGCCCTCGGTCCAGATCACCACTTCCTTGTCACGACCCAGCGAGAACGCCAGCGCACATCGCGCCAAGGCAGACGGCAGCGACGGCGGCAGGGCGGCCACCGTCTGCAGGGCGGCATCCAGCTGGCCGGTCTCGCGCAGGGAATGCGAGAGCGCCAGGAACACGGACTCCTGGCTGAAGAGGACGGGAACCACGATGCGCTCGGCAACCTCGACGCGGGTGACCACACGCGTGAGATAGGTGGCCGCGTAGATGTTGGCGTCGTCGTCGTTCTTGATGGACAGGCCCCGCTGGAGCAGTTCGGAAGCCCGCAGGTAACCGCCGTGCTGGTATGCCAGGAGCCCGGCCATCACTGAACAGAGCCCTGCCCAGCCGGGGTAAGTGCGGCCCAGGGTGATGAGCCGTTCGGGTTCCTTGCTGTTGAAGATGGCATCGTGGACCGCTTTTACCTGCCGGGCCGGCATCCGCTTGAGCCTGGGGACCTCGCCATCCACGGAAATCAGCGCCGCGTCACGGCCGCCCAGCACGCCGTGGAGCAGCCCGCCAACGTTCCCCGCGAGCTCACGGACCGGCGTCTGCAGGTGGGTCTCCCCGAACGGCGTCAGATCGCGCGTATCCCGGTAGATCGGTCCTTTGGCATCCCCCACGGTCATGCTTCCATGCTACGTGGCTGCGTCGTTTAGGTGGCCGCCTCGTCTGCGTGGCTGCCGCGGCTACGTTGCCGCCGCGACCCAGAGCCCGATGACCCAGGTGCTCGCCGCCAGGCACGCCAGGCCGAACTCCACCAGCATGCCCAGCCCGGTGGCTTTCAGCGCGGCCCAGCTGGTGGACGTGGCCGTGCCGATGTTCCGGGTGCGCAGGAATTCGCTGAGCAGCAGTCCGGCGGCGAACCCCACAAAGAGCCCCACCACGGGGATGACGAACATCCCGGCCACACCGGCTACGAGGCCGATGACCACGCTGCGGTTGGGAATGCTGTGCTGCTTGAGCTTCCGTCCGGTCAACACTGCACTGGCAGCCATGCCGGCGAGCACAAAAGCCATTCCCACCGCGAAAACCACCCAGCCGGCCGTTCCGGCGCCGCCCCAGATGGCCCACGCCAGCAGGCTGAGGCCGATCAGGAAGCTGCCGGGCAGGACCGGGATAACGGTGCCCGCCACCCCGACCAGGATCGCCAGGCCGCACAGAATGGTCACAACAGTCTCGGAGTTCATGAACTCCAGCTTAGGGCGGCTGCGTGGATGCTTTGGGCATAGCCGGGGTTGACGCTCTGGTTGGCGCCCGCGTGAGCCAGTGCGTTAACGCCCGACGGCGGCGCCCCGGTAAGGAGGCACCGCCGTCGGGCGTTGTGGCTGGTTGTGGTTGCGGCTGGTTGAGCGCTGCGCTCGGTGGTTACTCCGCCACCACGGCCGCGGCGACGGCCGCCGTCACGGCCGGGGCAACGCGGGGGTCCAGCGGGCTGGGCACGATGTAGTCCGCGGAGAGGTCCGCCTCGGCGAGTTCCGCGATGGCACGCGCCGCGGCCAGCTTCATGGCGGGTGTGATCCGGCGGGCACCGGCGTCGAGTGCGCCACGGAAGATCCCGGGGAAGGCCAGGACGTTGTTGATCTGGTTGGGGAAATCGCTGCGGCCGGTGGCCACAACCGCCGCGTACTTGGACGCGACCTCGGGCAGGACTTCGGGGTCCGGGTTGGAGAGCGCGAACACGATGGAGTTGGCGTTCATCAGCTTCAGGTGGTCCTCGGCGAGCTTCGAGGAGGAAACCCCGATGAACACGTCGGCGCCGAGCAGGGCCTCGCCGGGGCCGCCGGAGATTCCGCGCGGGTTGCTGCGGCCGGCCATCTGGGACTTCTTGCTCTGCGGATCGGCGGCAATGTCCGCGCGCTCACTGTTGATGATGCCCTTGGAGTCCAGCAGCACCACGTCGCTGATGCCGGCGGTGAGCAGGATTTCGGCGACGGCAATTCCCGCGGCTCCTGCACCGGAAACCACCACCTTCAGGCTTTCCAGTCCGCGGCCGGTGACCTTGGCGGCGTTCGTCAGGGCGGCGAGGGCCACCACGGCTGTGCCGTGCTGGTCATCGTGCATAACCGGGCAGTCCAATGCCTCGATGAGCTTCTCTTCGAGCTCAAAGCAGCGCGGAGCCGAGACGTCCTCCAGGTTGACGGCGCCGAAGCTGGGGCGGAGCCGGACCAGGGTTTCGACGATCTCGTCCACGTCGGTGGTGTTCAGGACCAGGGGAATGGAATCCAGTTCGCCGAAGGTCTTGAACAGGGCGGACTTACCCTCCATGACGGGCAGCGAGGCGCTGGCGCCGATGTTGCCCAGGCCAAGCACCGCGGTGCCGTCGCTGACCACAACCACCAGGCGCTGCGCCCAGGTCAGGGTCCGTGCGAGTTCCGGATTGTTGTGGATGGCGCGGCTGACTTCGGCCACCCCGGGGGTGTAGGCGATGGAAAGGTCGCGCTTGTTGGCCAGCGGGACGGTGCTGGTGATGGAGAGCTTGCCACCCTGGTGGGCGTCGAAGATCTCCGCTTCAGTCAGGGCCGTGGCGGCGGAATTGTCGGCGGATGCGATGTCGGTCAGTGCGATTGCGTCAATGGACACGTCGTTGTCTCCTGGGGCTAGCCGTGGGCGCACGGCGCGGAAAGGCTCAAGCGCAGGGAGGCTTAAGGTGAGGGAAAATCGGCGCTTCGTGGGCCCAAAGGTGGCGGGCCCGGGGTGAAGACCTTGCAGATGCTGGTTGCCAGCCACTCCGGTCCTGCAATGATAAACAGGCTGGATCAGGCGAAATGGACGTTCAGCGTCCAGACGGGCCCAAAACGGTCAATATCGGACCCTTTTGTGATCCAACTCACGTCAAAAAGCGCATTTAAGGCCGCGCTGGTCTAGACCGGTTACGCGCTTCGGCGGGTGGTTTTGACCGTGAGTGATGCCGGAGCGAGCAGGGTGCACGCCTTTTTGAGGTCCTCTTCGGCTTCGAAGAGCGACAAGCGGCGGTTGCGGACTGACTGGACCAGACCAGTGACCGTCAGCAGGAGCACACGTGCCGCCGCGGCGTCGTCGGCTGCCACCGAAACCGCGTTTTCGCTCAGCGCGTCGATCTCGCGCAGGAGGGCGGTGGTGTCCTTCTCCTCGAGGTAGACGCCCCGCCGCAAGCACTGCTCGACGGCCGGCTGCATCACGCGCATGTGGAAGATCTCCATCACCACCCCGGTGAGTGCGCGGCCGCGGAAGCGGGAGGCTGAAGCCTGGGTGCGTGACTGGAGCTCGTCCAGCTGGTGGCGGTAGAGCGAGAGCATCAGGTGCGTGGCGGAGGGGAAGTAGCGGTAGAGCGTGCCCAGCGGCACGTCGGCCTTTTCCGCGATCTCTGAGAGCTCCACCGAGTCAAGCCCCTTGCGTGCAAAGCCTGCCGCCGCTTCCAGGATGCGGGTATAGCGCAGCCGCTGGCGGGGAGTGGCGGGCCTCTCGGCCATGGGCGGATAGACGGAAGGGGTCTCAGGCATCAGCATTCCGGGGTTGTGTTTTATGGCGCAGCAGCCAGGAGCGTCCCCATCCCGTACCGCCTGCAGTCCGCCTCAACTATACGGCACGGGGCGTTGGCGGCTTAGTCCACGCCCTTGATCTTGACCACGAAGACGGCGCCGAGCAGGCCAATGAAGGCCGCCGTGGTGAACAGCGTGACGTACCCGCCAAACTGCGTCACCGCGAGGAAAGCGAGGCCTGTCGCGAACACCTGCGGCAGCGAGGCGGCCACGTTAATAACCCCCATATCCTTGCCGCGGTCCGCGGCCTGCGGCAATACCTGCGTCAGCAGCGCGAAGTCAACGGCCTGGTAGGCGCCGAACCCAACGCCCAGGATGGCGGCGCCCACCAGGGCGCCGGGCCACACGGGGAAGAACGCCATGGTGAGGCCTGCCATGGCGATCATGACGGAGGATCCGATCACGAAGGGCTTCCGCTTGCCCACGCGGTCGCTCCAAGGGCCCGCAATCACCGCAGTAATCATCACCAACACCGCATAAATGCCGGTCAGGATCAGGACTCCCAGCGCCGGGTTCTCAAGTTTGAGGACGTCCCCGAGGAAAAAGATCAGGTACACAATGGTCAACTGGTTGCAGACGTTGACCAGGAAGCGGGTGAGCCAGGCCCAGGCGAAGTCCGGGTGGCGGGCCGGGCTGATCCAGAAGCCACGGAGGAAACTGCCCCACGAGAACGGCGGCCGGAGCTCCCTGGGCAGCGGGGGGTCGTTCCGGTGGAACAGGTACGGCACCACGGAGAACAGCAGGGCGGCCGCACACATGGTGTAGCCCACCATGAAATTTCCCGACACCACCGCCCCGAAGACTGCGCCCAGTAGGATCCCCGCCGTTTGGCCCAGGGCCGCCAGTCCCCCCACTCCGCCGCGCTGCAGCACGGGCACCCGGTCCGGGATTGCGGCGGTGATCGCCGCGTAGGCCGCGTTGGCGCCCAGCTGGACCAGGCACCAGAACAGGACCATCAGGGCAATAGTCGTGGCTCCGGACATTGCCAGCAACGCTGCCGTTGCCAGGACAGCACCGGCCAGGACCCAGGGGGAACGCCGGCCGAAACCGGAGACGGTCCGGTCGGACAATGCGCCGAACAGCGGGTTGGCCACCAGGGACACGGCGGCGCCGCACCCAAGGACGAGGGAGGCGATGGCTTCCTTGTTGGCTTCGTCGATGCCAATGGCCTGCTCGGCGACAAAGACGTTGATGGGCCCGAAGAACGCGGCGTTGATGCCAACGTTAACCAGCACCAGCCCGGTCACCCAGCGCGCGGTGACCCTCTGCGTCGGTTCCGCGAGCGCCGCCGTCGTACTTGCTGCCGCAGGGCTGGGATCCGCTGCTGCGGGTGTGTCGGACAGGCTCATGGCTGGTTCCCCCTGGAACGGTTGGTGATTCTGAAAATCAGACTATCGTGGGCATCACCCCGCAGCGTGTCATACGCCGGGGCATTCCCAGGCGCACCTGCCCGCTCTACGGACTCCAAGGAGAACCACATGGCCGCACCAGCCGAAAACACGTCAAACCCTGCCGTCAATACCGCCGACCTTTACGACGAACGCGGCGAGGAACTCGCGTCAGTCTCCCTCCAGTTCCAGTCCCTGGGCGGGCGTTCACACTTCAGCGGGCCGGTGCGGACCATCCGCTGCTTCCAGGACAACGCCCTGGTGAAGTCCACCCTCGCCACCCCGGGCAACGGCGCCGTGCTGGTAGTGGACGGTGGCGGGTCGCTGGGCACTGCCCTCATGGGGGACATGATCGCCGAAAGCGCCGTGGCAAACGGCTGGGCCGGCGTCGTCATTAACGGGGCAATCCGGGACCGCGAGGCGATCGCGGTCCTGGATCTGGGGGTCAAGGCGCTGGGCTCCAATCCGCGCAAGAGCGCCAAGGACGGTGCCGGCGAGGTTGATGTGGACCTGGTGATTGACGGCGTCACGTTCCGGCCCGGCGCCACCGTCTGGTGCGATCCGGACGGGATCCTGGTCCAGCGGTAAACAAACTCCGGCTTCAGGAACAAATCGGGAAGTAATATAGTTACCGAAAGCAACTAACAGGCTTAATCCCTTTTTCTTCCTTGGAGCACCCATGTCCAAAACCACTGCCGCGCGTGCCGCCGGCGAAACCCTGACCCGGCGTCAGATCGTCACCGTGATGGTGGGGCTGATGCTGGGCATGTTCCTGGCCTCCCTGGACCAGACCATCGTGTCCACCTCCATCTACACCATCGCCAATGACCTCGGCGGGCTCTCGCTCCAGGCCTGGGCAACCACCGCCTACCTCATTACCTCCACCGTGAGTACGCCGCTGTACGGCAAGCTGAGTGACATCTTCGGCCGCCGCCCGCTGTACCTGATCGCCATCGTGATCTTCCTGGTGGGCTCCCTGTACGCCGGTTCGGTGAACTCCATGACTGAGCTGGCCATCGCCCGCGGTGTCCAGGGCCTCGGTGCCGGCGGCCTGCTGGCCCTCGCGCTGACCATCATCGGCGACATTGTGTCCCTGAAGGACCGTGCCAAATACCAGGGCTACTTCATGTCCGTGTTTGGCATCTCCTCCGTGCTGGGGCCCGTGGTGGGCGGCGCGTTCGCCGGATCAGCCAACATCCTGGGCTTTGACGGGTGGCGCTGGGTGTTCTTCATCAACCTGCCCATCGGCCTGGCCGCGCTGGCCGTGGTGTTCCTGTTCCTGCACCTTCCGGCCAAGCATGTGAAGCAGAAAATCGACTACTTCGGCGCCGCCGCCATCACCCTCGCCATTGTCCCGCTGCTGCTGGTGGCAGAACAGGGCCGCAGCTGGGGCTGGGCCTCCTTCAACTCGTTCCTTTGCTACGGGCTGGGGATCGTGGGCATCATCTGGTTCCTGCTGGCCGAGAAGCGCGCCGGAGACTACGCCCTGATCCCGCTCCGGCTCTTCCGCAACCTCACCTTCGGCCTGTCATCGCTGCTGAACTTCATCATCGGCATTGGCATGTTCGGCGCCATCGCCATGCTCCCCATGTACCTGCAGCTGGTGAAGGGCCTGACCCCCACCGAGGCCGGCCTGATGATGATCACCTTCACAGTGGGCATCCTGACAGGTTCCATCACCGCCGGACGCACCATCTCGGCGTCGGGAACGTTCCGGATCTTCCCCATCATGGGAACGGCGATCCTCACCACCGCCGCGCTGGTGATGGGCCTGTCTCTCGGCGTGGACACCCCTCTGTGGGTCCCCGGCGTAATCGCGGTATTCTTCGGCATGGGACTGGGTTTCTGCATGCAGCCGCTCACCCTGGCCATGCAGGTGTCCGTGCCGTCGAAGGATATGGGCGTGGGGACCTCCTCCGCAGCGTTCTTCCGGTCCATGGGCGGGGCGGTGGGCACTGCGGTGTTCATCTCCATGCTGTTCAGCGTTGCCGCCGGCCGGATCGCCGACACCATGAAATCGGCAGTGGGCAACGCCGATTACCAGGCCGTCCTGAACGATCCGGCCGTGGCCGCGGACCCGGCCAACGCCAAGCTCTACGAGTTCTTTCAGAACGGCGCCTCGAACGATTCGCTCAATGACACCAGCTGGCTGCACTCGGCAAACAGCGTGCTGACCCGCCCCATCACCGAGGGCTTCGCCTACGCGATCGACGCCGTGATGCTCACCGCCGCCGTCCTCACCGGCATCGCCTTCCTCATCAGCTTCGCGCTGCCGAAGAAGAAGCTGACGGACCCGAAGGCGGCTCCCAAGGATGCCGCGGCCGCTTCCGTGGCGGCGCACTAGCACCCGTTCCAAAACGGAGGACGACGACGGCGGCGCGGCCCGCCGTCGTCGGCATCCTACCCTTGACTGGTACAGGACGCCGTGGCATGGAACACTGTGTAGCGCGTGTGCGCCGGCCAACCGAACCGGTACCTCGGCCGACGACGTCCGCACCGCAGCCACCCAACCCCAAACCCAGGGAGCACCATGCCCATCGCCAAGGAGCAGACAACCGCCAAGGTTCCGCAGCGGGTGATCTGGCTGGCTCTTGCGGGGGCGGTGGGCGGCTTCCTGTTCGGCTTCGACTCCTCGGTGGTCAACGGTGCCGTGGATGCCATCAAGGACGAGTTCGCGCTTTCCGAGGCAGTCACAGGCTTTGCCGTAGCAGTGGCCCTGCTGGGCTGCGCCGCCGGTGCGTTCCTCGCCGGCAAGGTGGCCGACCGCTACGGCCGGATCCCGGCCATGAAGCTCGGCGCACTGCTGTTCCTGGTCAGCGCCATCGGAACCGGCTTCGCATTCGGCGTCTGGGACCTGATCTTCTGGCGCCTGGTGGGCGGCCTGGGAATTGGCTTGGCTTCGGTGATCGCCCCGGCCTACATTTCCGAGATTTCGCCCCGTCAGGTCCGCGGCAGGCTCGCCTCGCTGCAGCAACTTGCCATCACCACGGGTATCTTCGCCGCACTCCTGTCCGATGCCATCTTTGCCACCAGCGCCGGCGGTGCGGACCAGGCGTTCTGGCTCGGCATCGAGGCCTGGCGCTGGATGTTCCTGGCCGCGGCGGTTCCGGCCGTGGTCTACGGCTGGATCGCGTACACGCTGCCCGAATCCCCGCGCTTCCTGGTCATCCAGGGCAAGGAAGATGAGGCCCGGAAGGTCTTCGATTCCATCGCTCCGTCCGAGGAGACTGATAGGCACATCCGCGAAATCCAGGCCGCCGTCGAAGAGGACAGGCTGGCCGGCCAGAAGGGCTCACTGCGGGGCAAGACCTTCGGGCTCCAGGCCGTGGTCTGGGTGGGCATCATCCTCTCCGTCCTGCAGCAGTTCGTAGGCATCAACGTGATCTTCTACTACTCCACCACCCTGTGGAAGGCTGTCGGTTTCCAGGAGAAGGACTCCCTCACCATCTCCGTAGCCACGTCCATCACGAACATCCTGGTGACCCTCGTGGCCATCGCCCTGGTGGACCGGATCGGCCGCCGCCCCATCCTCCTGGCCGGCTCCATCGGCATGGCGGTCTCCCTCGGTACCATGGCCCTGGCGTTCTCCTCCGCTGTGGGCTCAGGCTCCGAGATCTCCCTGCCGGGCGCGTGGGGACCGGTGGCCCTGGTGGCCGCCAACATCTTCGTGGTCAGCTTCGGTGCATCCTGGGGACCCCTGGTGTGGGTGCTGCTGGGCGAAATCTTCCCATCGCGGATCCGTGCCCGTGCCCTGGGCCTGGCCGCGGCCGCGCAGTGGGTGGCCAACTTCGCCATCACGCTCAGCTTCCCTGTCATGGCGGCCGCTTCCCTGCCGCTGACCTATGCCATGTATGCGCTGTTCGCGGCGGCATCCTTCTTCTTCGTGATGTTCAAGGTGCCGGAGACCAACGGCATGTCGCTGGAGCAGGCCGAGACCCTGTTCGTGCACAAACGCAAGGGCTCCGCCGCCTGAGGGAACCCTCTCTCACTACCTGCGGGTTTCCGGGCAACGCTCTCTCACTTAACGCACATTCCCCGGCAACGCTCTCTCACCTAGAGCTTCAGCTTCATGCCCTCGTGGCTGGCATCGAAGCCAAGGCGCTCGTAGAACCGGTGCGCCGATGTTCTGTCCTTGTGGGTGCTCAGCTGCATCATGGAACAGCCGCGCCGCCTAGACTCCTCGATCGCCCACCGGACCATCACGTTGCCGATGCCCTGGCCACGAAGGCTCCCCGCCACCCGCACGCCTTCGAGCTGTGAGCGCCACGACCCCTGCCGCGAGATGCCGGGCAAGAAGCTCAGCTGGAACGTCGCAACCACCGAACCGTTCTCTGCCCCGTGCGGCACCAGGTCCCCCACAACAAGCAAATGGGACGGGTCGGCGTCGATCGCGGCGAAAGCCCGCTCGTAGGGCTCCATGTCCACGACGGTTTCACGCACGGCGCCCATGGCATCGTCGGCCAGCAACTGCACAATGGCGGGCAGATCCGCACGTAGGGCGGGGCGGAGCCGGAACGTCCCGCCGTCGACGTCGGCAGTCAGCAGGGTGGGCGTGGCAGCTGGGTTCCGGATCACCACACAAGCATTCCACAGGGGCCACGGTGCCTCCGGACCTGCGAGAGGGTTCGTCAAAAACCCGCATTAAGTGCGAGAGCGTCGGTCAGAAACCTGCGGAAAGTGAGAGAGCGTCAGGCGAAGTAGACGCCGATGCGGTTGCCGTCGATCTCCTCGATGCGGATATCGATGTCGTAGACATCGTGCAGCATGGCGGACTGCATGATGTCCGCCGGGCTCCCCTGATGCACCAGGCGGCCGTCCTTCATGGCCAGGATGGTGTCCGAATAGCAGGACGCGAAGTTGATGTCGTGGACCACCAGGACGATGGTTTTGCCCAGCTCGTCGGCCAGCCGGCGCAGCAGCCGCATCATCTCCACCGAGTGCTTCATGTCCAGATTGTTCAGCGGCTCATCCAGGAGCAGGTAGTCGGTGTCCTGCGCCAGGACCATGGCGATGTAGGCGCGCTGCCGCTGCCCGCCGGAGAGTTCGTCCACGAACTTGTCCGCCATGGAGCCGAGGTCCAGGTGGCCGATGGATTCCTCCACGATGGCTTTGTCCTCCACCGTGGGGCGTCCGCCCGAGTGCGGGAACCGGCCGAAGGCCACCAGGTCACGGACGGTCAGCCGCATGGTCAGGTGGTTCTCCTGGCGGAGGATGGCCATAGTCCGGGCGAGGTCCCTGCTGGGAGTGCCCGCGACGTCCAGTCCGCCAACGGACACGGCCCCGCTCTCCAACGGCTGCAGCCGGCTGATCAGGGACAGCAGGGTGGACTTGCCGGCGCCGTTCGGCCCGATGATCGAGGTGATCCCGCCGCGGGGAATCACGCAGCTGACGTTATCCAGGACAGCCTGGCCGCCGTAGCTCTTGGACACGTTCCGGACGTCGATCACTTGAGCGAGCCTTTCAGCAGGAGGTAGAGGAACAGGATGCCGCCGGCGAACTCGATGACCACGCTCAGGGCGGTGGCGAAGCCGAAGACGCGTTCCAGGACCAGCTGCCCGCCCACCAGGGCCACGGCACCGATCAGCACCACAATCGGGAGCAGCCGGGCGTGGTTGAAGCCCCGGCAGACCTGGTAGCCGAGGCTGACCACCAGCAGGCCGAAGAACGTCACGGGCCCCACCAGCGCGGTGGACACGGCCACCAGCAGCGAGCAGGCCAGCAGGATCCGCATGACCACACGCCGGTGGTCCACGCCCACATTGATGGCCAGTTCCCGGCCCAGGGCCAGGACATCCAGCGTGCTGCGGGCACGCCAAACGGCCACACAAACGGCGGCGATGACCGCGCCAGACACCGCCAGCAGCGCAGGGTCCACGTTGTTGAAACTCGCGAAGAAAAGGTCCTGCAGGATGATGAACTCGCTCGGCTCCATCAGCCGCTGCAGCAGCGACGAGAAACCCCGGAACAGGCTGCCCAGGATGATCCCCACGAGCAGCAGCAGGTGCAGGGACCGGGTGGCGCCGGTGAACATCCAGCGGTACAGCAGCGCGCTGAAGGCAACCATGAGGACCACCTCGACGCCGAACATCAGGGTGGGCGGCGCGCCGCTGACGGCTGCCGCCCCCACGGTGAAGGCGAGCGCGGTCTGCACCAGGATGTAGAGCGAATCGAAGCCCATGATGGACGGTGTCAGGATCCGGTTGGCCGTGACGGTCTGGAAGAGCAGGGTGGAAACGCCCACGGCCACCGCCACGAGCAGCATGGCCGCCACCTTCAGGGCGCGCCGCGGGAGGACGTAGCCCACGGTGCCTTTGAGGTCGCTGAACAGGAAAAACGCGACGGCGGCGATGGTGGCAGTGAGCAGGATGCCGATGACCAGCCGGGGCGAGGCGTTCCGGACGGCGGCTTTGAGTCTCGTGGCCGTGCTCTGCGGGGTGTTCTTCTGCTGGAGGAGGGTCTCAGCCATTGCGTTTCCTCAGGATCAGGATGAGGAACAGGATGGCCCCCACCACGGCCATCACCATGCCCACGGGTACCTCGTACGGATAGCGGATGGTCCGGCCGATCACGTCGCAGACCAGCACAAAGCCGGCGCCGAACAGGGCAGTCCAGGGAACTGCCCGGCGCAGGTTGTCACCGAACAGCAGGGAAACGATGTTGGGCACCACCAGCCCCAGGAACGGGACGGCGCCCACGGTGGTGACCACTACGGCGGAGATCAGTGAGACGATCACCAGTCCCAGGCGCATGGTCCGGGCGTAGTTGAGGCCAAGGTTGGTGGTGAAGTCCTCGCCCATCCCGGCCACGGTGAACCGGTCGGCGGCGAGCAGGCCCACCAGGATGAGCACCGCCACGATCCACAGCAGTTCGTAGCGCCCGCGGAGCACACCGGAGAAGTCGCCGATCATCCAGTTGCTCAGGGTCTGCAGCAGGTCGTACCGGTAGGCGAAGAACGTGGTGATGGCCGCGATGATGCCGCCCAGCATGATGCCCACCAACGGAATGAGGAGGGTGTTGCGTGCGGGGAGCCGCCGCAGGATGGTCAGGAACAGTGCGGTGCCCAGCATGGCGAAAACGCTGGCCACGCCCATCCGCAGAAGGACGGGCGCCGCCGGGATGAACACGGTGACCACCAGGATTCCTAACGTTGCCGATTCCACCGTTCCCACCGTGGACGGTTCGACAAAGCGGTTCCGTGCCATCAGCTGCATGATCAGGCCCGCCACGGCCACCGCCATCCCGGCGAGAACCACGGCGAGGGTACGCGGTACGCGGGAGATCCAGAAGATCTCCACAGCGGCCGGATCGCCGGCCAGCAGCGCGGGTAACGACACGTCGCTGACGCCCACGAACATACTCCCGGTGGCCAGTGCCAGCACAACGACGGCGGCCGCAGCCAGTCCCGCGAATTCGCGGGTCCGGCTGCGGCTTACCGGCGCGGTGGTGCGCAGGGCCGTGGCGGTCACTTTTGAAGCTCAGTCAGGGAGTGTCAGGAAACGGTTCAGGCCACCGAATCGGCGACGGCGTTGACCATCGCCTGGACGTTGTTCAGGCCGTAGCCCACGATGTACCAGGCGGCAGGGTCCAGGTTGATGACCTTGTTGTTCTTGGCCGCATTGGTGGACTGCACCAGTTCGTTGTCCAGGACCGGGCTGGCCGCAGCTTCGGTTCCGATGGCGGTGTCGCGGTTAATCACGTACAGGAGGTCCGGGTTGACGTCCTTGATGTATTCGAAGGAGACGGCCTCGCCGTGGCTTCCTTCGGACTTCACGTCTGCCGCGGTGGGCACGCCCAGGACGTCGTGGATGATGCCGAAGCGGGACCCTGCACCGTAGGCGGTCACTTCGCCGCCGGACGTCAGGACAATAAGGCCTTTGCCTGCAGTGGCGGCCTTGGCCTTGGTGTCAGCGATGGTGGAATCCACGCTCGCCAGCTTCGCGTCGACGTCGGCTTCCTTGTTGAAGATGGTGCCCAGCTTCTTGGTCTGGGCCTTGAAGCTCTCCATGGGGTTGGCCGCATCGACAGACAGGTCGATCGTGGGGGCGATCTTGCTCAGTTCCTCGTAGGCTCCGGCGGTGCGGCCGGAGATGATGATGAGGTCCGGGGCGCCGGCGCTGACGGCTTCAAAGTCGGGTTCCTTCAGCGAGCCGATCTTCTCGTACTTGGCGTCCGCGTACTTGGAGAGCGATTCCGGGTAGCTGGCCTCGGGAACGCCGGCGGGCTCCACCCCGAGGGCGTCCAGGGTGTCCAGGACGCCGAGATCGAAGGTGAAGACCTTCTCCGGGTTCACCGGAACGTTGGCAGTGCTGCCCTGCGCGTGTTCCACCGTGATGGT
Source organism: Pseudarthrobacter sp. DSP2-3-2b1 (assembly GCF_049895945.1). Taxonomy (NCBI): domain Bacteria; kingdom Bacillati; phylum Actinomycetota; class Actinomycetes; order Micrococcales; family Micrococcaceae; genus Pseudarthrobacter; species Pseudarthrobacter sp. DSP2-3-2b1. Next base: position 20,475 of record NZ_JAFCTI010000015.1, read on the forward strand.
GGCGGCTTCGTCGGAAGAGGAGGACGCGACGGCGCCGCCCCCGCAGGCGGTCATCGTCAGAAGAGCCGCTCCCGCCGCTAGTGCCCCCAGGTAGCTCGACAGCTTCTTCTTCATGCCAGGATCTCCACTCCGCTATTACGTCACATGTTTGTTGCCTAATGTCCCTGAACTCTATAAGTAAGGTGAGGCTAACTTCAAAACGTAAACCCGCGTTCGCGACATAATGTGCTGGAGCTCACAACGCACGACGCCGGCACTCACGGTGAGTGCCGGCGTCGTGCGGTGCAAGAGCCTCCCTCAAAAATTCGCAGGTACTGCGAGAGGGTCCCCGGAAAAGCTGCAGGAAGTGAGAGAGCGTCCGGGGGCTCGGGTGGAGCAGGTGGAAGGTGGTGCCATCTCAGGCGGGGGTCAGGCGGGGGTTTTGGCCCCTTCCTGCTGGCGCTCCTCCACGAGGGTGGAGACGGCGTTGAACAGCGGGTGGTCCGGAGCCAGGCCGGTGATCTTCTCCGTTGCCTCCGCCGGCGATGACGACGCCAGGATCTGCGCAAGCTCCGTGGCCTCGGCGTCGGCGGGATCGTCGAAGCGCAGGGCCGCGGCGATGGCACCCAGGAGCGCCTCCGGCACAATTCCGCGCTCAGCCAGCTCCGCAGCCGGGCCGATGAACCGCTCATGCCGGCTCAGCTTCCGCAGCGGCGCGCGGCCCACCCGGTTCACCGTGTCAGGCAGGTGCGGGTTGGAGAACCGGCCCAGGATCTTCTGGACGTAGGCTTCCTGTTCGTCATTGTTGAAGCCGTGCTTGGCCACCAGCAGCTGCTTGGTCTCCTCGAGCACGGCCCGGACGTCTTCTGCAACATCCTGGTCCGCCATGGCCTCTGAGATCTTCTCCAGGCCCGCCTCGAAACCGAAGTACGCCGCGGAGGCGTGCCCCGTGTTGACCGTGAACAGCTTCCGCTCGATGTAGGGCGAGAGGTCGTCAACAAACGTTGCGCCCGGAATCACCGGCTCCGCCTCCGCGAACGGGGTGCGGTCGATGACCCACTCATAGAAGGTTTCCACCGTGACGTCCAGGCCCTGGCCCGGCTCCTGGTTGGGCACGATCCGGTCCACGGCCGTGTTCGCAAACACCGCCAGGGAGTCCAGCGAACCGGCGGCATCGTCCCAAAGTGCTGCCACTTCCGCCCGAAGGATGTCCGTGGCGTTGATGGCGTTCTCGCAGGCCATGACCTGCAGGGGCGCCAGCCCGGCCTCCCTGGCCGCGATGCCCTTGGTGATGGCGGGCGCCACGAACTTCAGGATGTGCGGGCCCACCGCGGTGGTGACGATGTCCGCCGTCGCGATTTCGCGGACCAGCTGCGCCTCCTGGGTGCCGGAGTTCAGCGCGCGGAAGTTGTCCACGGTCCGCACGGTGGGGTGCTCCCCCACCTCGTGGACCTGGTAGCTGTCCGCCGCGGCCAGTTGGTCGATCAGGGCATCCGCCACATCGGCGAACACCACCTCGTAGCCCGCATTGTGCAGCAGCAGCCCCACGAATCCACGGCCGATGTTGCCTGCTCCGAAATGTACGGCCTTCACTATGCGTTCACCTTGCCGAACAGCTCCAGGACTTCATCCACGGACGTGGCCGCTTCGAGCTGGGCCACCTGGGCCTTGTTGGTGAACACCTTGGCGATGGAGGACAGGATGTGCAGGTGCTCGTTGTTGACGCCTGCCACACCCACCACGAACTTGACCTGCTTGCCGTTCCAGTCAATGCCGTCCGGGTAGCGGATCACGGAAACCGCGGACTTCATGATGTGGTCCTTGGCGGCGTTGGTGCCGTGCGGGATGGCCAGGAAGCTGCCCATGTAGGTGGAGACGGATTCCTCGCGCTCGTGCATGGCGTCGATGTAGCCCTCGTCCACGGCGCCGCGTGCCAGCAGGAGCCGGCCCGCCTCGTCAATGGCGGCGTCGCGCGTGGTGGCCCTGCCGTTGAGGATCACGCTGTCATGAACCAGGATGTCCGACGGCGGCGCGGCGGCAGCCGGTTCTGCATCCACCGGGGCGTCCGCTGCATGTGCGCCGTGGCTGGCGGCGCCGGCAGCAGCACCCGCACCAGCAGCCCCGGCGCCTGCGCCGGCGGGAGCGCCGGCGTCGGCCGTTCCACCCGCGGTTCCCTCCGTGTTGCTTTCCCTGACCAGCTCAACGATTTCGTCGTACCGGGGGCTGTTCATGAAGTTGTCCACGGAGAAGTGCGCGGCACTGGACGTGACCGGCTTGGCGCGTTCGGTGAGGTCCTGGTGCGTGACCACGATGTCGTACGTATCGCTGAGGTTGGCGATGGCCGAGTTGGTGACCTTGACGTCCGGGAACCCGGCAGCCTTGATCTTGTTCCGCAGCACCGAGGCGCCCATGGCACTGGATCCCATGCCGGCGTCGCAGGCGAACACGATGTTCCGGACCGGTCCGGCCAGGACGGCAGTTCCCACCCCAGCTCCGGCAGCACCGCCCAGGGTGGAGGAAACGGAGCTCTTCTTGCCCTTCAGGGATTCCATCTGCGAGGTGGCAGCGGCCAGGCTGTCCTCCTCGGTGTCACCCACGGGGGTCTTGCTGGCCTTCAGGATCACCGAGGCGATCAGGAAGGACACCGTTGCGGCGAGGAGCACGGACAGTGCCACTCCGAAGTAGCTGTCGCTGGCTGTTGCCGCGAAGACAGCGATGATGCTGCCAGGGGCTGCCGGGGAGCGCAGGCCTGCGCCGGTGAGCACCAGGGTGAAGATGCCCGTCATGCCGCCACCGATTGCGGCGAGGATGATGATCGGCTTCATCAGGACGAACGGGAAGTAGATCTCGTGGATGCCGCCGACGAACTGGATCAGGGCCGCGCCGGGGGCCGAAGCCTTGGCCAGGCCCTTGCCGAAGAACATGTACGCCAGCAGGATGCCTACGCCGGGACCGGGGTTGGCCTCGAGCAGGAACAGGATGGACTTGCCGTTAGCCAGCGCCTGTTCTGTGCCAAGGGGTGTCAGGATGCCGTGGTTCACAGCATTGTTCAGGAAGAGGACCTTGGCCGGTTCGATGAAGATGCTCGTGAAGGGCAGTAAACCGTTGTTGACCAGGAATTCGACCACGGCACTGGCACCATCGCTGAACGTCTTCACCACCGGGCCGATCACCAGCATGCCGAAGATGGCCAGGACGGCGGCAACAATGCCGGCCGAGAAGTTGTCGATCAGCATCTCGAAGCCCGGCTTGACCCGGCCTTCCCAGACCTTGTCCAGCTTCTTCATGATCCAGGCGGTCAGCGGGCCCATGATCATGGCACCGATGAACATGGGGATATCGGTACCAACAATCACGCCCATGGTTGCGGCTGCGCCCACAACGCCGCCGCGGACGCCGTGGACCATCCGGCCTCCGGTGAAGCCGATCAGGAGCGGGAGGAGGTAGGTGATCATGGGCCCAACGAGCTTGGCCAGTTCCTCATTGGGCGTAAAGCCCGCCGGAATGAAGAAGGCCGTGATGATGCCCCAGGCGATAAACGCCCCCATGTTGGGCATGATCATTCCGGACAGGAACGTCCCGAACTTCTGGACGCCGACCCGCAGGCTGGTGCGGGGTTTTGCAACTGTCTCTGTTGCCATGTGATTTCCTAACCGTCATTCCTGCGGCTGCGCAGGCTGGGTCCGATAATTACGACGAGCTGGTGGAGATCCGGTGTAGCCATTCGAGGAAAAGCTTGAGTTCCGAGCTCGAAAGCTGGTCTGAATGCGATGCCTGAAGTGCGGCGTTCAGGGCGATCGCTGCCACCACCACCGAGGATTTCCCGGAGTCTTCCGGGGTGGCCCCTGTGGCCTGCTCGGAGGACACCGCAAAGATCATGGCGTCCCGGGTCATGGTGGACAGTTCAAGGTTCCGTTCGGCGGCGGGTTCCGCGATCAGCATCAGCGTCACACCCACGTTGGCGGCCAGGATGGACCTGGCTGCTTCCCGCGGCTGGACGTTGAGCTGGCCCGCCACTGCGGCTTTATTCAGCATCTCCTCCATCAGCGCCTCGGCATCTGCAACGATGACGGGGCGGCTTTCAGGACGGATATTGCCGAACATCACCAGATACAGCTCCGGCTGGTTCAGCCCGAACTGGACGTGGTTATCCCACATCCGCCGGATATCCACCAGCGGATGCCCGGACGGGGCGAAATCCCTTTCGCCCGCAACGTACTCCTCAAAACCTGCGGCAACGACGGCGTCGAAAAGACCTTCCTTGTCACCGAAGTGGTGGTACAGCGTGGGCGCCGTGACACCCGCCAGCTGCGTGATCTGGCGGGTTGAAATGGACGCTCCCGCGGATTTTGCCAGCAATTCTGCCGCTGCTCGCAACAGCCGCATTTTGGGGGGAAGCTGGCCATCCAAACTCATAGCCGCTACCCTATCACCTATAGCATTGCTATATGAACTGAATCACATACAATTTTTTCAGGCGCGTTTCCGCTGTTGCACAGAGTAGTTGCGGCGGCCCCGGCATGGCGCCGGGACAACCTTGGCGGGCCTGGCTATCGGAAGAGAACGAGGAACTCAGTGCAGACCTTCCCAGGAGTAGGCGTCAGCCCCGGCCGCATCATCGGAACCATCCGCCAAATGCCCAAACCGATCAGCGAACCCCCTGCAGGCGAACAGCTGGCCGCCGGAGTCACCGCCGAGGATGCAGCAGCCGCCCTCAAGGCAGCCTCCCAGGCCGTGCACGATGAGCTCAAGAACCGGGCCGCCCACGCCACCGGTGACGGCAAGGCTGTCCTGGAAGCCACAGCACTGATGGCCAAGGACACCATGCTGATCAAGGGCGCGGCCAAGCTTGTGGCACGCGGCACCTCCGCTGAACGCGCCATCTGGGAATCCGGATCCTCCGTGTCGGAGATGCTGCACAACCTGGGCGGCTACATGGCCGAACGTGCCACCGACGTGCTGGACGTTCGCGCCCGGATCGTCGCCGAGCTGCGTGGTGTGCCCGCGCCCGGCATTCCCGCCTCCAGCACGCCGTTCGTCCTGGTGGCCGAGGACCTGGCACCAGCCGATACCGCCACCCTGGACCCGAACAAGGTACTGGCTCTCGTGACGGCAGGCGGCGGCCCGCAGTCCCACACGGCCATCATTGCCCGTTCCCTTGGCTTGCCGGCAGTCGTGGCGGCCGTAGGCGTGGACGAGCTGAAGGACGGCACGGAAGTCTATGTTGACGGCGCCGGCGGCACCATCACGGCCGAGCCGGACGAAGCGCTGCGTGCCGCAGCGGAAGCATGGGCGGCCACCGCCTCCCTGCTCGCCGAATTCAGCGGCACGGGCGCGACGGCGGATGGGCATCTGGTGCCCTTGCTCGCCAACGTTGGCGGCGGCAAGGATGCCGCGGCGGCCGCAAAACTGGGCGCCCAGGGCGTGGGACTGTTCCGCACCGAATTCTGCTTCCTGGAACGGGACACCGAACCTTCCGTCGAAGAGCAGGCCGCCGCCTACAAGAGCGTTTTCGATGCGTTCCCGGGCAAGAAAGTGGTCCTGCGTACGCTCGACGCCGGCGCCGACAAGCCGCTCCCCTTCCTGACCGACTCCACGGAGCCCAACCCTGCCTTGGGCGTCCGCGGCTACCGCACCGACTTCACCACCCCGGGTGTCCTGGACCGCCAGTTGGAAGCAATCGCCCAGGCGGAGAAGGCCTCAGAGGCTGATGTCTGGGTGATGGCCCCGATGATCTCCACGGCTGAAGAGGCTGCCCGCTTTGCCTCAATGTGCGCAGACGCCGGAATCAAGACGCCCGGCGTGATGGTGGAAGTGCCCTCCGCCGCGCTGACCGCCGAAGCGATCCTCCGCGAGGTGGGCTTCGCCAGCTTGGGCACCAACGACCTCACGCAGTACGCCATGGCCGCCGACCGCCAGCTCGGCCCGCTCGCCAACCTGAACACCCCGTGGCAGCCGGCCGTCCTGCGCCTGGTGGGCCTGACAGTGGAAGGCTCCCGGGCTGAAGGCCACAACAAACCCGTGGGTGTCTGCGGTGAGGCAGCCGCTGATCCTGCCCTCGCCGTCGTCCTTACCGGCCTGGGCGTCAGCACCCTGTCCATGACCGCGCGGTCGCTTGCCGCCGTGGCTGCGGTCCTGAAGACGGTCACCCTGGCCGAGGCGCAGGAGCTGGCCAAGCTCGCACTGTCCGCGCCCAGTGCCACCGAAGCCCGCGCCTGGGTGCGGGAAAAGCTGCCCATACTCCAGGAACTCGGCCTCTAACCACGAGTTTTCTTACCACCGCCCGCACCACCCCACCAGGAGGAACCATGCCCGAACGCACCGCCACCATCGCCAGCCGCTCCGGCCTGCACGCCCGCCCAGCGGCGCTGTTTGCAGAGGCCGCCGGGGAGGTGGGCGTGGAAGTCACCATTGCCAAGCCGGGCGAGCCGGCGGATGAGGCGCTGGACGCCTCGAGCATCCTGTCGCTGATGACCCTGGGGGCTGAAAAGGGGGACGTGGTGGTGCTCCGGGCTGAGGGTGACGGTGCCGACGCCGCGCTGGACTCGCTCGTCAAGCTCCTGGAAACAGACCTCGACGCCGTTTAGCGTCTCAGCCGGTTAACGCGCTGCTGTATAACCCGCGGCTGTATAACGCCCGACGGCGGGATGCGGCTTTGGGGGCTGCGCTCAGGCGGTGACGCCGAAGCCGTCCACGGCGCGCACCCAGGCGGTGATCGCTGCTGCGGCGGGCCCCGGCGCGGTGTGCTGGAAGACGTGGCCCTGCCCGGGTATTTCGGTCAGGCTGCTCTGGGCCGCCTGGCCTGCCAGGCGCTCACACCATCCGCGGCTGGCCACAGGATCCTTGCTGCCACGCATCACCAGAACGGGCTGTCCGACTCCGCGGACCCTGGCTTCCATCGGATATTCCATCATCACGGGCAACTCGGTCAGGTACCAGCGGAGGCCGGCCCGGAAGTAGTCCCCGAAAACTATGGCGTTCGAGGTCACGCTCTCGCTGAACATCGCATCGCGGGTCAGCGCCAGCGCCTGCCGGGCAACGGATTTGCGTTGGTCGTCCACCACCGGACCCATCAGCACCACGCCAGCCACCAGCTCCGGCTGCTGCAACGCGAGTTCAACGGCATGCTGGGTACCCATGGAATGGCCGATCACCACGCAGGATCTCACGCCGGCGTCGGCAAGCGCTGTGTGCACAAAGGCCGCATACTCACCCACCGGCACCTGGCGGGCCGGTCGCGGGGAGTCGCCGAAGCCCGGAAGGTCAAAAGTGTAGACGTCCGCGGTGAGGGCAAGTTCGTGGTGCAACCGGGCGAAGTAGCGGTGGGAGACCCCGATCCCGTGCAGGAGCACGTACGCCGGGCGCGGCAGGCTCCCGGCCGTTGCCACAGAGGAGTAGAGCCGGCCGGGCAATCCGCCGAATTCAATGGCCTTGCCGCCGGTGAGTTTCATCCAGTGAGCATACCGCCGTCCGCGGGAGCTACGGCATTAGGCTGATGCCATGGCACTGATAGCTCCGAAGATGACAGCCGGCCTGCCGGCCGAGGACGCCGGGAATCTGCGGCGGGCGCTGGAAGGCGGGAACGACATCACCGTGTTTGTGGACGGCACCGTCCACCGGCTGACTCCCGAGGCGAGGGACGCCGTCGTCGATCTCCTGAGCAGGTTCAGCCGCGGCGAAGCGGTGACGGTCAGCAGCGTTGAGGAAATGCTCACCACGTCCCAGGCCGCGGAACTGGCCGGGATTTCCCACACGTACCTGCGGAACATGACCGACCGCGGCGAGATCCCGGTGGAATACCGCGGCACGCACCGCCGGATCAGGCTTGCTGCGGTCCTGGCGTGGCTGGACCAGCAGAAGAAAAGCGAACAGCAGAACAGGGAACAGCACGACGGCGGGGGCGCCCCGGCTGCCGGCAGCAGCTAAATCCGCGGCCGCAGGGCCCAGCGCCGCATCTTCAGCGCCGCATGGAGTTCCAGCCGCGGCATTCCCCGGAGCGGGTCCACACCCAGAAGTTGGCGGATGCGGCCCAGCCTGTTGTAGATGCTGCTGCGGTGCAGGTGGAGTTTGGCGGCCACGTCCTGGATAGAGCCGTCGTTGTCGTAGATGAGTTCCAGGACAGGGAGGAGCTCGCCGTTACGGTCGTGGTCCTCCAGCATCCGTACGTAAACGGAGCCTGAGTCAGCCCAGGCGCCCGCCCCGCCCCCGGCCGAGCCAAGCAGCTGGTAGATCCCGGTGGCCCTGCAGTCCACCAGCTCCCCCAGCTGGGGATCCACCGCTGCCGCCTGCGCAGCCAGCCGGGACTGCCGGTACGCCTCGGCAAGCTCGCGGGGTTTGGCGAATCCCTCGCTGATGCCCAGAATGATGCGGTGCACCGGCCGCCCGGAACGTTTGGCGAGTTCCAGCTGATAGTGCACCAACACCTGGGCATGGCTGGCACGCCCCACGGATTCGCGGAACAGCACCACTGAATGGGTTTCCGTTCCGGCGCTGAACAACACCAGGTCAACGCCGATGGTGGCCTGCAGGGCAGCGGAGCGGTGGATCAGCGTGGAGGCAATGGGATCGGGGCCGCCGGCCCAGCCGTCGGCGTCGAGCACCGTCACCACCTGCCACGGCCCTCTGCCCTGGATTTCCTTCCACCCTCCAACAGCCGCCAGGGCGTTGGCTTCGCCGGAACACGCGGCCAGGAACTCCCGTTCACGGCCGCGCCTGAACTCGGATTCGGCGGTGTTGGACTCCAGCAGAAGGCCCGAGAGCTGCTCGATCTCCGGGCCAACGTCCGGAAGCTGGGCGAGGATAGCGGCCGGGTTTTCGTCCTCCGAATCCTGCTGGACCCACAGGTAGCCCACGCGGAATCCCCGCACCATCAGCGGAACGCAGATCCGGCCCAGCATTCCGAGGTCCGGGTTGGCGGGAATCGCCAGCGGGCGGACCGCCGTCGCAATGCCATGGGAAAGCTGCCAGGCGCTGACATCGGCAGGCACCCTCTTGCTCAGCAGGAAGTTGACCCGGACCCGGTCCGCGTGGGCCTGGTTGGAGCTGTAGGCGAGCAGCAGGCCGTCCAGATCTTCCAGCGAAAGGCCGCGCCCGAGCTTCCCGGCCACCTGCTCCACAAGCTGTTCCACATCCTGCTGCTGCATGGGGCAAGACTACTGCTTATCGGGTGACTGCGGCGAACGGACACGAGGCGACACCTGACGCTTCAGGGCTGAACAAATGTCGCGCCGCGTGGACCGGAAACCCCGGAATGTCGCGGAATCCGCGCGGGGTCAATTGCCGGCTCATGTCGACTGGGTCACATCCGGATTTATTCTGGAAGTACAAATTTTCCCCGCGATTCCGGGCCCACAGGCCCGGTGAACATGGAGCCCAAAATGATCATCGGTGTCCCCAAAGAGATCAAGAACAACGAATTCCGCGTGGCCATCACCGCCGCCGGCGTCCACGAGTTCCGCACCTACGGCCACACAGTCCTGGTGGAGCGCGGCGCAGGTCTCGGTTCCGGGATCACGGACGAGGAGTACGCCATCGCCGGCGCCGAAATCGTCACCGACGCGGACGAGGTTTGGGCCCGCGCCGATATGGTCATGAAGGTCAAGGAACCCGTCGCAGCGGAATACCACCGCTTCCGCAAGGGCCTGATCCTCTTCACCTACCTGCACCTCGCAGCCGAACCGGAACTGACCCGCGAGCTGATCAACTCCGGCGTCACCGCCATCGCCTACGAAACCGTCCAGGAAGGCCGCGCACTGCCGCTGCTCGCTCCGATGTCCGAGGTGGCCGGCCGGCTTTCCGTCCAGGTTGGCGCTACTTCCCTGATGGCCCCTGCAGGCGGCAAGGGCGTGCTGCTCGGCGGCGTCCCGGGCGTCCGTCCCGCCAAGGTGGTTGTCCTCGGCGCCGGTGTTGCCGGTACCAACGCCGCGGCCATGGCCCTGGGCCTGGGTGCCGACGTCACCATCCTGGACATCAACATCAACCGCCTCCGCGAACTCGACGCCCAGTACCAGGGCCGCCTGAAGACCGTTGCCTCGAACAAGTACGAGATCGAGAAGTCAGTGGTGGACGCCGACCTGGTCATCGGCTCAGTGCTGATCCCCGGCGCCAAGGCCCCCAAGCTGGTCAGCAACGAACTGGTCTCCCGCATGAAGCCCGGCTCCGTACTGGTGGACATCGCCGTGGACCAGGGCGGCTGCTTCGAGGACACCCGCCCCACCACGCACCAGGAACCCACGTACAAGGTGCACAACACCATCTTCTACTGCGTGGCCAACATGCCCGGAGCCGTCCCCAACACGTCCACCTACGCGCTGACCAACGTCACCCTCCGGTACGCCGTTGCACTGGCCAACCTGGGCGTCAAAGCCGCCTTCGACCGCGACCCCGCCCTCGCCGCCGGCCTCAACATCGCCGCCGGACACGTGGCACACCACTCCGTCTCCGAGGCACATGGCCTGCCGCTCGTAGCCGATTGGCACGAACTGGTCTCTGCCTAGGTCCTTAGTTCGTCCTGCTGCGCTGGACGACACACATCCTCCGCGTGCTGCTCCTTCGTCGCTCTGACGCACGCTGCCGGATGTCTGTCGTCCAGCGCGTGTTGGTTAAGTCCGGTCAGCAGCCAGTTCGCGTGCCTTTTCTATTAGTTTGAGGGCTTCTACTGGGCCTGCGGGGTCCACCGGGAGGGGGAGGGCTGAGGCCGTGCCGCCGTCGAGGATCTTTTCCGCCAGCAGCCGGTAGAACTCGGGGTAGGCGCCGCGCTCGGTGGGCAGCCGATCCAGGTGCCCGTCGCGGCCCAGGGCGCCGGCCCACTCCGGAGCCTCGACACCGTACTCGTCGTCCAGCGGGCTTCCGCCGGCCACGATGTACGGCTCCTGCGGGTCGATCCCGTGCTTGGTGAACGCTCCCGCTGACCCGAGGATGCGGAACCGCGGACCCTGCTGCGCGCAGAGCATGTTCATGCTTAGGTGGCTGGTCACGCCGGACTCGTGGGCGAGGACCAGGAAGACGTCGTCGTCAACCTTCTCGTGGGGACGGCGTGCCTGCAACTCGGCATGGGCCACCGTGGCCGGGCCGAACAGCAGGAGCGCCTGGTCAATGAGGTGCGTGCCCAGGTCGAACAGCACACCGCCGCCGTCTGCAGCCGTGGCGTCGACCTTCCAGGCCTTTGCGGTGTCCGGGGACCACCGTTCGAAGCTGGACTCAAAGCGGGTAACGCTTCCCAAGGCTTCGCCGGCCAGCAGCTTCCGGACTGTGAGGAAATCCCCGTCCCAGCGGCGGTTCTGGAAAACCGTAAGTACACGGCCCAGCCGCTCCGCCAGGGCGATCAATTCCTGTCCTTGCGCGCTTGTGACGGCGAAGGGTTTATCCACCACGACGTCCAGCCCGGCTTCCAGCGCAGCCTTAGCCAGCGGGTAATGGGTGGCGGGCGGGGACCCCAGCACCACCACGTCAAGGTTCCCGGCCAACGCAAGAGCAGCGTCGCCGTCGGGCACTGTTTTGGTGCCCGGGTACCGCTCCGCGACGGCTGCCTGCCGGCCGGCGTCGGACGTAGCAATGACGTCCAGTGAATAATGCGGATCCGCCGCAATCAGCGGCGCGTGGAAGACACTGCCGGACAGGCCATAGCCGACGACGGCGGTGCGGAGGGTGCGGTTGGTGCGTTCAGGTTCGGTGCCGGTCATGGCTCAACGCTACCCCGTCACCCTCTGGCAGATCCTGCAAGTTATCCCCAAACGCTCCATCACTCCCTCCCGGTTTCGGCGGGGAAACGGCGAAGGCCGGCACCTCCTGGAGTTCAGGGAGTGCCGGCCTCGGCCGTGGGAGGTTGGAACGTCAGGCGGGAGTTACTTCTTTTCCCAGCCGATGGTGGTCCAGTCCGGAACCTGGGACAGGCTCTGGAACAGCGACGGGCCGTAGTTGGCCAGGCCGGTGCGGACGAACGAGATCTGCGGGCCGTTCATCACAACACCCATGGAGAAGTACTTGGCCATGTGCTCCTTTTCAACTTCCATGGCTGCCTTGTTGCGCTCTACGTTGTCCTCGATGGAGGCCAGGTCAGCGATCTTCTTGTCCAGTTCGGCGTCGCCCAGCTGGTTCTCGTTGGTCTTGGAGTCGTAGTACTGCTTGACGGCGGACGTGGCGTCGGCGCCCACTGTGTAGCCGGAGACGCTCATGTCGAACTCACGTGAACCCAGGACCTTGCCGAAATCGGCAGAGGCCCGCTGATCGATTCCAACATCCATGCCGCCGGCCTGCAGCTGCTTCTGCAGCGTCTGGGTGAAGGCGAGGGTGGTGGGATCGTCACCGAAGTTGCTGATCTTGAAGGCCGCAGGCTTGCCGTCTTTTTCCATGATTCCGGCAGCATTGGCGGTGTAACCGGCGTCGGTCAGGACCTTCTTGGCTGCGTCGGGGCCCGTTTCCTTCACCGGGTAGTTGTCCTGGTAGTACTCAGAGAACGGCAGGACCATCATGGAACCGGAGCTGGGCTCTTCCCAGTTCAGTCCGTTGAAGCGGACCTTGCGGAGGGCTTCGCGGTCAACGGCGGCGAAGATTGCCTCGCGGACAGCCACATCGGTGATTCGCTGTGCGTTAAGGTTCATACCGCCCGCAAACAGCCGCTGGCCGCGGCGGACCTCGGCGTCCTTGGTGCCTTCAAGCTGCTTGTACAGGGAGATGGTGTTGGCGGACATGCCGTCGATCTCGCCGTTCTTGAAGGCTGCGATCTGCGCGCTGGTTTCCAGCTGCCGGAAGACCACGTTTGCCAGGACGGGCTTGGTGCCCCACCACTTATCATTGGGAACGAGGGTTACCGTCTTGGCTGCAGTATCGTACTGGTCCAGCTTGAACGGACCGGCCATCCACTCAGGGTGCAGTTCGCCGTTGAACCCCTCGTTGAAGATCTCGGGGCTGTTCACGGCCGGGTGGATCAGGCCAAAGAACAGATCCTCCAGCGGATAGACCGGCTGGGTGGTCTTGACGATGATTTCCTTGTCGCTGCTGCCTGCTTCAACGGACTCAATGAATTCGTAAGCACCGGAGCTCACGATGTCATAGCCGGCATCCGGGCTCTTGAGGATGTTCCAGGTGTTCTGGAAAGCCTTGATGTCAATGGGGGTGCCATCGTTGTAGGCGGCCTTCTCATTGACCTTGATGGTGACGGTCTGCTTGCCGTCCTTGACTTCGCTCTCAACCGACTCGCAGAAGTCCTTGTTCGGTGTGGCCTTGCCGACGAAGTCCAGCTTCCAGCAGCCGCCGATGCCGCCGCTGTTCACGGCCACCGGGTTCATGGGGATCTGCAGTGCGGAGTTGTCCGCGCTGTTGCCGTTGTTGGAGAACCCGTTGAAGTCCGGCCCGATGTTGCCAAGCGGCAGGGTGACCTTGCCGCCGGGCTCGAGGTCCGCGGCCGGCTTCTCGTTGACGCTGATCAGCTTGGAGAGGTCACTGCCCGACTCCTGCCCCTTGGCAGTCTCCGGTCCGGTAGACGTGCCTCCACCGCCGCAAGCAGTCAGCGTCAAAGCAGCCGCTATGGCTGCCGCTCCGCCAATCTTGGTCAGATTCTTCATGGTGTTCCCTTCATTGGTGCGAGTGGTGGTGCTTGTGGTGGGTCGAAAAAATCTAGGGTGCATGGGGTTCCGCGGTTTCGTGGACCACCAGCATGTCCTCGTCCAGTTGGCCGTCGGGGAAGAAGCAGGCGAACTGCTGGTCGAGGACCGGAACGGGCCCAGCTTCCAGGGCTTTCACTGCCGCCGAGGGCTGGACAGCCTCCAGCGGTGGCTCCAGGGTGAGGCATTTTTCCTGCTTGGGAGCAGGGAGCGCAGCGAAGACGGGGCAGCGGGTGGCGAAGTTGCAGCCCTTGGGGGCGTCCAGGGGCGAGGGCAGGTCACCTTCAAGGATGATCCGCTCGCGGGTGCGTTCGATCTGCGGGTCAGGGACCGGAATGGCGGAGAGCAGGGCGCGGGTGTAGGGGTGGCGCGGGTTGTCGAAGACCCTGTCCACTTCCCCGATCTCCACAATCTTGCCGAGGTACATCACCGCCACCCGGTTGGAGATGTGCCGGACCACGGAAAGATCGTGGGCCACCATCAGGTAGCTGAGGCCCAGCTCGGCGCGCAGCTTGTCCAGCAGGTTGATGACGCCGGCCTGGACAGACACGTCCAAGGCGGACACGGGCTCATCCAGGACCACGAGCTTCGGGTTGACGGCCAGGGCGCGGGCAATGCCCACACGCTGGCGCTGGCCGCCGGAAAACTGGTTGGGGAACCGGTTGACGTGATCGGGCTGCAGCCCCACCAGCTTCATCAGCTCCATGATCCGTTTCCGGATGGCGGCCTTGTCCATGCCCGCGTTTTGCAGCGGCTCGGCCAGGACCTCGTACACGGTGAAGCGGGGGTCCAGGGCGCCGGTGGGGTCCTGGAACACCATCTGCAGTTCACGCCGCATAGCGCTCCTGGTCCTGGCGTCGGTGGCTTCCTTGTTGCTGAGGCCGCCGATCCTCACCTCGCCGTCCTGGTCCTTGTGGAACTCCATGATCTCCAGGAGCGTGGTGGTCTTGCCTGAGCCGGACTCCCCCACGATGGCGAAACATTCACCCTCACGGATGTCGAAGCTGAGGCCGTCCACTGCCTTGACGGTGCCGATGCGCCGTTTCAGCAGCGCACCTTTGGTCAGCGGGAAGTGCTTGCGCACGTCCTTGAGTTCCAGGACCGTGGCGCGTTCCGCCCGCGGGATGGCATCAAAGCCGGACACCGGAACCGGCGGCGCCGAGAATATTTCCAGGACGTCGACGTCGCCGCCCAGTGAACCGGACTTGATGCAGGCCGCCTTGTGACCCGGGTGCCCGCCGGCCGGCAGCAGTGCGGGTTCGCCGGCCAGGCAGGCATCCACCACCAGGGGGCAGCGCGGCGCGAAGGAGCAGCCGGTGGGCGTGTGGATCAGGTTGGGCGGGATGCCCTCGATGGGGACCAGCGAGGTCTTCTCGGCAACGTCCACCCGGGGCACGGCACCGAGCAAACCCATAGTGTAGGGCATGCGGGGGTTGTAGTAGATGTCATCCACCCGCCCGGTTTCCACGGGCTTGCCCGCGTACATGACCATGATGTCGTCCGCGATGCCCGCCACCACACCAAGGTCGTGGGTGATCATCACGACCGCGGCGCCCGTCTCCTCCTGCGCCGTATGAAGCACCTCAAGCACCTGGGCCTGGATGGTGACGTCCAGCGCCGTCGTCGGCTCATCCGCGATCAGCACCCGGGGGTTGTTGGCGATGGCGATGGCGATCATCACGCGCTGGCGCATGCCGCCGGAGAACTCATGCGGGAACGCCCGGAGCCTGTCCTTGGGACTGGGAATCCCCACCATCGCCAGAAGTTCGACGGCGCGGGCTTCCTTCGCGGCGTTGCTCATGCCGGGATTGTGGATGGTGAGCGCCTCGATGATCTGGGCGCCCACCGTGTACACCGGGGTGAGGGAGGACAACGGGTCTTGGAACACCATGGCAATATCGTTGCCCCGGTAGGCGCACATGGCTTTGTCGCTGAGGCCGAGCAGTTCCTTGCCCTTGAGCAGCACTGATCCGGAGATCTCCGCGGTGGGCGGCAGAAGCCCCATGATGGCGAGTGAGGTGACGGACTTGCCCGAGCCGGACTCGCCAACAATGCCCAGGGTCTTGCCGGGCATGAGGTCGAAGTCAACGCCGCGGACCGCGTGCACCACGCCGTTCTCCGAATTGAACCGGACGTTCAGGTCCCGGACAGACAAAACGGCGTCCGACGGCGAGTGGAGGCCTGCGATGTGGAGGCGTTCGGCCGGGGTGTGGGCCGCGTCAGCCGGTTCGAGGTAGGTTCCGCTGCTCATTTGGCCCTCTTCTGTGCGCTGTTCTTCTTTGCGCTGTTCTTTTTTGCCCGGCCAACCGAACTCGAGCTCGGATCAAACGCGTCACGCAAGCCGTCATTCATCATGGCCAGGGACCCTGTGAGCAGGAACATCACGGTCAGCGGAACCCAGAACATCCACGGGAAGGTCTGCACCTGGGAGGTGGCGCCGCCGATCAGCACGCCAAGGCTCACGTCCGGAACCTTGATGCCGATGCCGATGAAGGAGAAGGCGACTTCAGCAAGGATGGCGCCGGTGACTCCGCGGGTGATGTCCAGGACCAGGAGCGAACCGATGTTCGGGACCAGGTGCCGCCACACAATACGCCGCGGCGGGACGCCCATGTACTGGGCCGCTTTGACGAAGTCACGCTGCATCAGGGACATGGACAGCGAGCGGATCAGCCTGGCGGTGCCCATCCAGCTGAAGACGAGCAGGACGATGATCAGCAGGAGCCAGCTGGGGAGGTTCTTTTTCAGGCCGTCGCCTCCGCCGCTGGTGGCGACGGCCACCACCAACAGGGCGGGCATCATGATGAGCGCTTCGAGGAAGAAGAGCATCACCTTGTCCACTTTGCCGCCGAAATAGGCCATGGTGCAGCCGTAGACCGCAGCAATCAGGACGGACACCAGGCCCACAATGAGGCCGATGAGGATGGAGATACGGGTGCCTTCAACGGTCATCGCGTAGAGGTCAATGCCGGCCTGGGACGTGCCCAGGAAGTGCTCGGCCGACGGCGGCATGCCGATGTTGAAGGGGTCGATGGTCTCCTTGTCCCACGGGGTAAAGTACCCGCCCACGAACGAGAAGACAGTCAGCGCAAGGAATATTGCCAGGCCCGCAACCGCTGTTTTGTTCCGCATGAACCGCCGGAAAATGATGGTGGATTTGCCGATGATGACATCGGCGCTGTCCAGGTGGGCATCCTGGGCCACTGCCGCCGGGTCGATGGCGTTGAGGTTGGTCATGGCTACTGCACCCTCACTCTCGGGTCAACCAGGGTGGTGGCGAAGTCAGCGAGGATGGCGCCGAGGGCAAAGATCACGGAGCCGTAGGCGAGGGTGGCGGTTGCGGCGTTCACGTCCTGCAGGGAGATGGCGTCAATGCTCCACGAACCCACCCCGGGCCAGGCAAAGATCTTCTCGGCAAAGAAGCCGCCCGCAAAGATGGCGGGGATGGTGAAGGCGATGCTCTGGGCCACGGGAATGAAGGACACCCGCAGGGCGTGCCGGGAAATCGCCTGGTTGCGGGTCAGCCCCTTGGCTCGTGCCGTCCGGACAAAATCTGCATTGACGTTGTCCAGCAGGTACTGCCGCTGCGCGATCTGGTACGAGCCCCAGCCCACCAGCGTGATGGCGATGGTGGGGACTGCGTAATGGGCCAGCATGTCCACAAACTGAGCCCACCCGGGTTCCATGCCGGGGGTGGAGATGCCGGTGACGAAGAAGATGCGTTCCCCCACCGTCTCGTTGATGTTGATGGCACCGAGCTGGACCAGGAAGTAAGCGATGGGGGCCGGTACGATGTACGCCAGGTAGCTGTAGGAGGTGATCACGCGGTCCTGGAACTTGTACTGGCGGGCCGCCGAGTACACACCGAGGGCTACGCCGATGACCAGCGTCAGCACGATCGATGCGAGGAAGAGACGGGTGGAGATCCACACCCGGTCACCGAATTCGGCGTTGATGAAGGCGCCGTTTGGACTGCGTCCCCAGTCCCAGCGGGTCACGATTGCCGTGAGCCATTCGACGTAACGCTCCCACGGGCTGAGGTCCGGGTCCAGGCCCTTCAGGCGCATGGAGTTGGCCACCTGTTCCGGGGTGGGGCGGGGAATCCGTTCCTGCTCAAGCAGCGCGGGCTTGAGGGAACTGACCGCCAGGAAGTACCCGGCCGAGGTGGTCAGGAAGATCATAAAGACGTACGTGATGCCGCGCTTGGCAAGGTACCTGAGCATTGCGGCAGCTACTTCTGGATCGTTGCCGCCGGGACGCTTGACTTACACGCCAGGGGATCGCCCTGGGCCGGCACCGGCCTGTTTACCTCGACTGCATCCACGTTCCAGATCCTTCCGATTTTCCCCAGCCAGCCACGGATCGCGCCGCCCCCAAGGTCTGCGCCGGCGCATTCGCCGGCTTTCGCGACCGACACACACCAGTCCTCACGAACTATGTTGCGGGTCACATTCCAGAGGAAACTATCACATGGATGAGTCCGCCATGTGAGCTTCTGCCGGAGAATGGCGGGACCGTATCAGATCGTTATGAATTCTTCAGCGGAATTGATTTGACTGGACGTATTGCCGGGCTGTGGCGTACGCTACGGCGCGCGGACCACGCGGGTGACGAGTTCCCGCCAGGACGCTGCGAGCCGCTCGGGCGGCAGCTGATGGACGCGGACGGCGTGCAGCAGCCTGTCCGGATCGAGCGTGGCGCCGAGGGCCATCGCCATCAGCCACGGGTCCGCCTCCATGCCCTCGTCGCGCAGGAGGAACTCAAGGTGGCGCTGGGCCAAGACCGCGGCCGGCACTTCATAGCGGCTGTTAGCCCCCTCGGCGGCGGCCGCCAGATCGCCGTGGTCCAGCACAAATGCGATCCGCGCCGCGCCGAACGCGATCAGCCTGTCCAGCCCCCGTGCACCCGGCCCGAGGGGTGGCGGGCCGAACATAAAGCGTTCCTGGAACGCCGCTTCCGAGTCGCTCAGGAGCGTCATCATCAGCCCGGTGCGGCTGCCGAAGCGGCGGAACACAGTGCCCTTGCCCACTCCGGCGCGTTCCGCCAGGGCGTCCATGGTCAGGCCATCCACCCCGGACTCCGCGATCAGCTCACGCGCAGCGTCCAGCAGACGCCGGCGGTTCCGCGCGGCATCGCTTCGCTCTGGGACGGGGCCGGAGAGCGATCCGGGCAGGAGTGGGATGAAGCTCACACTCCGTATCCTAGTCCCCGGGAATATTAATCGGACCACGGTCCGTTTAGCTCAGTGAAGGCCACAAGCCTCCACCCTTCCAACCGGTTAGCGGCCCGGCCGCAGCCCGAACCCAGGAGTCCGTATGTCAAAGAACACCGTACTTACCCTTGTCGGCAGCCTCCGCGCCGAGTCCACCAACCAGAAGCTGGCCGAAGCAATCCAGCTGAACGCTCCCGAGCACGTTGACGTTGTCATCCACGAGACCCTCGGGAACATCCCGTTCTATAACGAGGACCTCGACATCGAGGGCCAGGTCCCCGCAGCCGCAGCAGCCCTGCGCGCCGCCGCCAACGACGCCGACACCCTGCTGCTGGTCACCCCGGAGCACAACGGCACGGTGCCCGCCTCCCTGAAAAACGCCATTGACTGGCTGTCCCGCCCCTACGGTGCAGGCGCCCTCACCGGCAAGCCCACCGCCGTCGTCGGCACTGCCTTTGGCCAGTTCGGTGGCGTGTGGGCCCAGGACGAAGCCCGCAAGGCTGTGGGCATTGCCGGCGCCCAGGTCCTCGAGGACGTCAAGCTCGCCGTTCCCGGCTCCATGGTCCGCTTCGCCGAACTGCACCCGAAGGACGACGCTGAAGTTGTTGAGCAGATCAAGGGCGTCTTCGACGCACTGCTCGCACCCCAGCCTGCCGCCTAAGGCCGATGCCACGGGCCACCCGGCCTGTCCCGCTGATCACCCGCGCAGCCATAACGTGCGCAATCCCACTGCCCCGGACGCCACAACGGCGTCCGGGGCATTTTGTTACCGCACCGTAAGCGCGGGGAGCACTGCGTGCGCCGGCGTGACCAAGTCTTGTTCCAACCGGAACCATGCCGGCATTTTCAGGCCGATGAGTCCGCCGTAACGTTAATGCACGGGGACGCACGGGATGGGATGCGGTGCAGAGATGGCAGGCAAACGGGGCGCCGGGAAACTGATGGTAACTGCGGCAGCACTGACGCTTCCGCTGTGGCTGGGCTGTTGCTCCCCCGGGTCCGATCCTTCCGCCGGCCGCGCCTTTACTCAGGGCGCCGCCACCATTGAGCGCACCGCGCCTGCTGAGGGCCCGCTGGTCCCGGCTCCACAGCCGCAGGCTCCCCCGCCACCGGAAACGGGGCGAAGTGCAGCGCCCGCCCAACCAGGCACCGGCCAAACAGGCACCGCCCGGACCGACCCTGCGCAGCCCTCCCAGACGGAGCTTGGCCCCGCCACACCCGCCGGCTCAGCGGGGTCCGAAACGGAGCAAACAGCTCCCGGCGGGGCAACCGCGACCACCCCGCCGGAGCCATCGCCGCGCACAGACCCCGCTGTGACTGCCCGCCCATCGCCCACGCCCCAAACGCCTTCACCGCAAACTTCTGAGACGCCCGCCGAAACCGCTTCGGGGCGGTCCGCGGGCACCCGGACCGTGACTGCCTACTACGTGCTGATTGACGACGGCGGCGCCCGCGGTGTGCGTTTCGGCTGCAATGACAGCCTGGCCGGGATCCGGCGGTCAGCGGAGGATGCTGTTGAGCCGCTGCCGGCTGCCATGCGCGCCCTCCTGGACGGATCCGCGGCAGAAGGGCTGTACAACGCCTTGGCTGAGTCATCATTGACCTTTCTGTCCGGAAGCTTCGATGGCACCACCGTCACGGTCTACCTGTCAGGGACCATCAGCCTGGGCGGGACGTGCGATGTTCCCCGGGTCGAGGCCCAGCTCACGCAGACAGCAGTAGCGTCCGTCGGCGCCATCCGCGCAGAGGTGTATATCAATGGGACTCCCCTGGCCGAAGCCCTGCGCCTGAAATAGGCGCTTCCCGCCCCCGCCGGAATATTTGTCAACAACTGTTGCCTAACCGGCAACTGGCGGCTGTATCCTGAGAAAGTGACCCACGAGACACTTGCCGCCGCAGCAGCGCAGCTGCCACCCGAAGCCATCGACGCAATCGAACGTGCTGCCACGTCCGCCCACCGCGCCGTCCATCCACACGAGGCGCTTTTCTCCGCCCGCGCCGCCCACATCAAACAATCCGCGGTCCGGGATGTTTTTGACATCTCGATGCGGCCCGGGCTGGTGTCCCTGGCCGGCGGCAATCCCTATCTGCAGTCGCTCCCACTCAAGCGCCTGGCTGAGACGGCCGCCGGCATCTTCGCCGCGGAAGGTCTCACCGCCCTGCAGTACGGGGCCGGCCAGGGCACCGAGGAACTGCGCACCCAGATCTGTGAAGTCATGGCACAGGAGGGGATCACGGACGCCCTCCCGCAGAACGTGGTGGTCACTGCCGGCTCGCAGTCGGCCCAGGATGTGGCCACCAAGGTCTTCTGCAATCCGGGAGACGTGGTGCTGGTGGAGAACCCCACCTATGTTGGCGCGCTGAACACCTTCGAGGCATACCAGGTGGAGGTGGCCACCGTGGAAATGGACGACGCCGGCCTGGTGCCCGAACTCCTGGAGGCAAGGATCGCAGCACTCCAGACGGCCGGGAAGAACATCAAGTTCCTGTACACCATCCCCAGCTTCAACAACCCGTCCGGCATCACGCTCGCCCAGGAGCGGCGGCAGCAGATCGTCGATATATGCCGTAATGCGAATATTCTGGTGCTGGAGGACAACCCTTACGGGCTCCTGCGGTTTGACGGAAAGCCGCTGGAGCCACTCCGGGCGGCCAATCCAGCCGATGTCATCTACCTTGGATCGTTCTCAAAGATCTTTGCCCCTGGCCTGCGGATCGGCTGGGCCCTGGTACCCGAGCACCTGCAGCGGCGCTATTACCTGGCCTCCGAGTCAGTGACCTTATGCCCACCCACGCTGAACCAGATGCTGGTCTCCGCCTACCTCCGGGATTACGACTGGAAGGCCCAGATCGAAACCTACCGGGGCCTGTACGCCGAACGCTGCGCTGCTATGCTCTCGGCCCTGGAAGAACACATGCCGGCAGGAACCAGCTGGACCAGGCCTGAAGGCGGCTTCTTCGTCTGGGTCACGCTGCCGGAGGGGATGGACACCTATCCCCTGCTGCAGAAGGCAATCGACGCCGGCGTCGTCTTTATCCCGGGCGCCGCCTTCAGTCCGGCCGACGGGCCGTCGAACAAGCTGCGGCTGGCTTTCAGCGCGGTGCCGCCCGAAGCGATCAAGGAAGGCGTCCGACGTTTGGCGCCGGTACTGCGCGAAGCCCTCGCCGCGCTGTAGCGTTGGCCTCATTGAGCGTGGCCGTAAGTCATACCGAGTAAAGGAGCACGAGAATGAGCGGAATCATCGTAGTGGGGGTTGACGGCAGCGAGACTGCCAAGAAGGCAGCCGAGTCGGCCCGGGACCTCGCAGCAGCCTTGGACGCCTCGCTGCATGTGGTCTCCGCTTTCGACAGCGACCGCACCGAGGTCTTCGGCTCGGGCAGCGATCAGTGGATCGTTTCCGATGCCGACGGCGCCGAGCACGTCGCCAGGACGGTAGCCGACGCCCTGGCCGGTCCCGTCAAGGTCACATATTCCTCTGCCCGCGGCAAGCCCGCAGAAGCACTCATCAAGGAAGCCGAGCGCCTCGACGCCAAAATGATTGTTGTGGGAAACCGGCGGATGCGGGGCATTGGACGCGTCCTGGGCAGCGTGGCGAACAGCGTGGCCCACAACGCCACGTGCGATGTCTACATCGCCAACACGTACGACGTGAACTAGGGAGCGGATCCCCGGACACCATGCCCCACGGCGGTGCATGGTGTCCGTTCTCACGCCCTGACGGCCCTTTCCGGCCCGGCGCGGACGATAAAATGGGAGTGCCCTCAATGGAGCGGACAGCCACCATCCACGCCGTCCAAAGGGTTCCCTTGATTTCTCTCCAGCGCCGCCAGCTTGTAGGCCACGATATCCTCCTGGCCCGTCACGGCAACCACATCTGCTCCATGCGGGTGGACCGTGGCAACGGCCGGGTTGTTGCGCTGCTGGATGACGGATCCGTGGACAGCGCTCCCAACCTCATCTCGCCGGAGCTTCGCCTGCCGGAGACCATCCGCAGCGTCCTGCTCGAGGACCGGAAGTTCTTCGGGGCCGTCGCCGGGGTGTCCGTTGTCCTGGGCGGCCTTTTCTTCGCCGCCTACGCAGGTTTGGCAGGATCCATGGGCAGCGATGCCGAGGTTGCTGAACTGATGGTCGCGTTCTCCGCCTACACCTACTGAGCGGCACCGCCCGGTCCTAGAGGAGCCAGCCGCGCAGCAGCCACCACAGTCCGGCCATCACCACCGCGCCGAACAGCGATCCGGTCACCACCTGTGCCCGCGTATGCGCGCGCAGGACCACGCGGGACCAGCCAACGGCGGGGATGAGCAACACCAGGGGCAGCCAGGCCGGCCCCAGCATCAGGACCGAGATAACGGCCGACGACGCGATGGCAGCCGCATGCCCGCTGATCTTCCAGAACGGGCTGACCGCCGCCAGGACAATGATGCCGGCCACGATCGCCAGCACCGTGACCAGCACGCTCCGGGGCGCAGGGGTGGCTGCCAGCACCACCAGCCCGGCAGCGACGGAGCCCAAGGCCATCAGCAGCACGGGGGCGCGTTGCTTGCGGTTGCTGACATGGTGGTCAGTGACTTTCCCCAAGCGAACCAGCACCAGCAGCAGCATGAGCGGGAGCACGCAGACGAACAGGGCAGCCAAGGCGCCATATCCGATGGTTCCGGGGAATCCCGGCTCGATCACGGGGCTGATGAGCAGCACCAGCGTGACCACCACCGGGGGTTGGAAGACTTCGGTCAGCCATCTGGCGGCGCGGTTCTGGGCGCGGAGCGTTGCGTTGCTCACTCGTGTAATGTCCGCCTAGTCCAGCAGGAGGGCCGGCTCCTCGAGGATGGCCGCGACGTCGGCCATGAAGCGGGCGGACAGGTCCCCGTCCACCACCCGGTGGTCGAAGGAACCGCCGAGCGTGGTGATCCAGCGTGGAATGACTTCGCCGTCCAGCACCCAGGGCTTTTGCTTGATGGTTCCGAAGGCCACGATCGCCACTTCACCGGGGTTGATGATGGGCGTTCCGGTGTCGATCCCCAGCGCACCGATGTTGGTGATGGTGAGCGTTCCGCCCTGCATCTCGGCCGGCTGGGTCTTGCCGGCCCTGGCTGTGGTTGCCAGGTTGTTCAGGGCGACGGCAAGTTCCTTGAGTGAGAGATCCTGGGCGTCCTTGATGTTGGGAACCATCAGGCCGCGCGGGGTGGCTGCTGCGATGCCGAGGTTCATGTAGTGCTTGACGTGGATCTCGGCCGTATCGGTTCCGCCAGCGTTGTCCACCCACGTGGCATTGACGCTCGGGTTCCGGGCCGCGGCCCAGATGACTGCTTTGGCCAGGATCAGCAGCGGCGATACCTTGATGCCTTCGAAGTCACGGGAGGCCTTCAGCCGCTTGACGAACTCCATGGTCCGGCTGGCGTCCACATCAACAAAGATGCTGACATGGGGGGCGGCGAACGCAGATTCCACCATGGCCCGGGCTGTCGCCTTGCGGACGCCCTTAACGGGGATCTTTTCGATCCGCTGGTCCTGCGGCTTCCCGGCCGTGCCCCAGAAGCCGTCGGCCTTGTCCAGCTCGGCATCGCGCTGGGCCTGGTAACTGACCAGGTCCTCGCGGGTCACTTCGCCGCGGGAGCCGGTGGCCACCACGTCGGCGAGGTCGATGCCCAGATCGCGGGCGATTTTCCGCACCGGCGGCTTGGCCAGGACGCGGTTCACCAGCCCGGTGATGGTTCCGCCCAGCGTGGGACGGGTGTCGACGGTCTCGTCCTGAACCGGACCAGCCTCTTGGGGTCCGGAGACTTCAGCCAGTGAGTGAGGCTGGACAGGCTCGACCTCGGGGGAGTTGCGTGACACTGCGGCGGCGGGTGCCGTCTTCCGGGGACGGCGTTTCACGGCGTCCGCCTTCGGACCCGATCCCACCAGCGGACCGCCGGCCGGGGCACCGCCTGAAGTGTCGGCGTCGTGCGCGGGAAGCTTTCCGTACAAGGGCTGGACCGGAGTGGCAGGTGCCGGGACATCGGCGGGGGTCGGGTCGCCTGATACAGCATCCGAGACGCTGATGATGGCGGTGCCGACGTCGATGGTCACCCCTTCGGGGACCAGCAGTTCTGTGACAGTGCCGGCGAAGGGCGACGGCAGCTCCACGAGCGATTTGGCGGTCTCGATCTCGCACAGGACATCGTTGATGGCAACAGCGTCCCCGGGTTTGACCTTCCAGGAGACGATTTCCGCCTCGGTGAGGCCTTCGCCCACATCGGGAAGGTTGAACTTGTTCAGGGTCATGATGTCCTCTTTCAGCGGCAAGCGCGAGCGGGGAGGGTGGCGGCTAGTAGGCCAGGGCGCGGTCCAGCGCCTCGAGGATCCGGTCGATGTCCGGGAGGTAGTCTTCCTCCACCTTGGCCACCGGATAGGGCATGTGGAAGCCGCCAACACGGATCACGGGAGCCTCCAGGGAATGGAACGCCCGTTCGCTGATCCGGGCTGCGATCTCGCCGCCGATCCCGCCGAACGTCGGTGCCTCGTGGGCCACCACCAGCCGGCCGGTCTTTTTCGCCGACGCCGTGACAGTGTCAAAGTCGATCGGGGAAATGGAGCGCAGGTCAATGACTTCAATGCTGTGACCGTCCTCAGCTGCTGCATCCGCGGCGGCGAGTGCCACCGGCACGAGCGGGCCGTACGCCACCACCGTTGCATCGGTGCCCTCGCGGAGCACGTGGGCCTTGAAGGGATCGGCGGAGGCACCGGGCGACTCCATGTCCACTTCACCCTTGAGCCAGTAGCGGCGCTTGGGCTCGAAGACGATCACAGGGTCCTGGCACTCAACGGCCTGCCGGATCATCCAGTAGGCGTCATGGGCGTTGGAGGGCGTGATGATCCGCAGGCCTGCGGTGTGGGCGAACAGTGCCTCCGGGGATTCCGAATGGTGCTCGATCGAGCCGATTCCACCGCCGTAGGGGATGCGGATCACCACCGGAACGGTCAGGTTGCCGTTGCTGCGGGCGTGCATCTTGGCCAGTTGGGTGGTGATCTGGTTGAAGCCCGGGAACACGAACCCATCGAACTGGATCTCGCAGACGGGCAGGTAACCGCGCAACGCCAGGCCGATGGCGGTGCCGATGATGCCGGACTCCGCGAGCGGGGTGTCCACCACACGGTCTGCGCCGAACTCTGCGAGGAGACCATCGGTGACCCGGTAGACGCCGCCGAGGGCACCGATGTCCTCGCCCATGAGCAGGGAGCGGGGATTGTTGCCAAGGGTGGCGCGGAGGCCCTCGTTCAGCGCCTTGGCTATGGTCATGGTGGTCATCAGTTGGCCGCCCCCTCCTGTGCCCCGGCGGGCTTCGTGTCGGATTCAGTGGTGTCGGCAAACCCGGCGCTGTACGCCTCGAACCACGCGAGTTCCTCGGCCACCAGGGGGTGGGCTTCAACGTAGGTGTTGGCGAACGCGGTCCGGATGTCCGGGGTTTCAAAGTCGTGGATGGTCTTGCGGACGTACGTGGCGAGGTCATCGCCGTCGGCCTTGACCTGTTCAAAGAAGGCGTCGTCGGCAAAACCCTGGGCCCGCAGGTACTTTTCCAGGCGGTCGAGCGGATCCTTGGCCCGCCAGAGGGCTTCTTCCGCGGATTCCCGGTACTTGGTGGGATCGTCAGCGGTGGTGTGTGCCCCCACGCGGTACGTGAACGCCTCGATCAGCACCGGTCCGTTTCCTTCACGGGCCTGCTCAAGGGCCCATTCGGTGACCGCGTGGACGGCGATCACGTCATTGCCGTCCACGCGGATCCCGGGGAAACCGTAGCCCTTGGCGCGGTTGGACAGCGGAATGCGGGTCTGCACCGAACTGGGCACGGAGATGGCCCAGTGGTTGTTCTGGCAGAAGAACACCACAGGTGCTTTGTAGGAGGAGGCAAACACCATGGATTCATGGACATCGCCCTCCGAGCTGGCGCCATCACCGAAGTAGACCATCACCGCAGCATTTGGTTCCGCCTGCTGGCCCGGCACGGCCCCGGCCGCAGCCGCAGCAAGCTTCTGGTCCCGCTGGATACCCATCGCGTAGCCCACCGCGTGGGGGGTCTGCGCCGCAAGGACCAGGGTATAGAGGTGGAAGTTGGTGTCCTTCGGATTCCAGCCGCCGTTGGAGACGCCCCGGAACTGCCGCAGGAGCTCTGCGAGGTCCACGTTGCGGGTCAGGGCAACCCCGTGCTCGCGGTACGTGGGGAAGATATAGTCCTGCGGCTGGCTGGCCCGGCCCGAGCCGATCTGCGCGGCTTCCTGGCCGGTCAGCGGTACCCACAGCGAGAGCTGGCCCTGGCGCTGGAGTGCGGTTGATTCAACATCAAAACGGCGGATCCGGGCCATGTCGGCGTAGAAGCCGCGCAGTTTTTCTGCATCCAGCCGGTCGGCGTACGCCGAGAACAACGGATCCGTGCCCAAGGTGCCGTCGGGGGACAGAAGCTGGACCATTGGCTCAGCGGGGTCGCCCTGCTGGACTTCCGCCTCAGCCTCGAGTTGGTCGTCTAGCTCTGTTCCGTCGAACTCGGTGGAGGGCAGATGTGTGGCGCCCATACCGTCTCCTTGCTTGCCGCACGCGGATGCGTTGCAATGTCGCTGGGATATATACCTCAATGGGAATGCATTCCCTTGATGGCATATATGATGGCTTTCTGGTCCTTACTTTATCTTCAGTAGGTACCGCTGCTGTTACATGTTAAGCGCTAGGAACGCCGCGGCGGCTTTGTATAGTCCGCACAGAGCTGGAGGAAACGGGTGTTCGCCTCCACTTCGCCGATGCTGACGCGCACCCCTTCGTTGCCGAACGCCCGTACCGACAACGCGTGGGTTCCCGCGAGTTCGGCAAATTCGGTGCTGTTTTCGCCAAGGCCCAGCCAGACAAAATTGCCTTGGGCCTCCGGAACAAACCAGCCGAGCCTCCGCAGCGCGGCAGTGACGCGGACCCGCTCATCCACGAGGCTTTGTACCCTTTCTACAACCTGGTGGTAGTTCTGCAGCGAAACGATGGCGGCCCGTTCAGCGATCTGTGACACTGCGAAGGGCGTGGCAGCGACCCGGAGGTACTGGGTCAGTTCAGGGCTGGACACGCTGTAGCCGACGCGGAGACCAGCCAGTCCGTGGGCTTTGGAGAACGTGCGGAGCACTATGACGTTCGGGTATTTCCGGTACAGCCTGATGCCGTCCACAGCATCCTTATCCCGGACAAATTCCTGGTACGCCTCGTCAATCACTACCACGACGTCGGACGGGACCGCTTGGATGAACCGCTCGGTTTCGGCTGCGGTCAGGATGGGGCCGGTGGGATTGTTCGGAGTGCACAGCAGGATGACGCGGGTGCGGACCGTGACCGCTGCTGCCATGGCCGCGAGGTCGTGGCGCCCGTCAGCGGTCAGCGGGATCTGGACGCTTTCGGCGCCCACCAGGCCCACACTGATGGGATAGGCCTCGAAGGAGCGCCAGGCATAGATGACTTCGTCGGCTTTGCCGTCATCGTTCTGGCCGGCAAAGGTGGTCAGCAGCTGGTTGAGGGCGCCCAGGCTTCCGGCGCCGGTGACGATGTCTTCCGCGGGGACGTCAAGGAATTCTGCGAGCGCCGTGCGCAGCTTGCTGCTGAGCGGATCAGGGTAACGGTTGAAGTCCGTCTGTCCTGCAATGGCTTCAAGTACTGCCGGAATGGGCGGCAGCGGGTTCTCATTGGAGGACAGTTTGTAACTGGTCAATCCCCCGACGGCGGTGGGAGGCTTTCCTGCGGCGTAGCGGGGAAGCCGGGCCACCACCGGGCGGGGGCGGATTCCCCCGGGTAGGGTCTCTGAAGAAGTCATGCAATCCAGCCTACTTCTGATGTCCGGCGTGCAGCCGGTGTCCACCCAAGAGGCGCACGGGGGCGCGCAGAACGCGCACAGGAGGCGCACCGGGCGATATGACAGCATGGACGCATGCGATCTTTCATTGTTCGGGTACTGATCAACGGGCTGGCCCTCTGGATTGCCAGCTGGATACTGCCCGGCCTGGATATTTCCACGTCAGCAACCACCGAGGCCGTGGCCAAGACGGGCGTAACCCAGGGCACGGACACCATCGGCATCATCCTGGCCTACCTCTTCATCGGGCTGATCTTCGGCGTGGTGAATGCGTTTGTCCGCCCCCTGGTCAGCTTCCTCAGCTTGCCCATCACCATCCTGACTTTGGGCCTCTTCACGATCGTCATCAACGCCGCCATGCTCTACCTGACCTCGTGGATCAGCAGCTACACGCCGGTGCGCTTCACCATAGACTCCTTCTTCTGGACAGCGGTGTTGGCCGCCATCATCATCACGCTTATCTCGCTCGTGGCCGGCCGGGTTCCCGGCGGCCGGCGGCGCTGACCGGCCAGGATTAACTGCGCTGCTGGCTACCCGGCGGCCGCGGCTACCGTGCAGCGCTGACTTCCGGAGGCTTCGGTGGCGACTGCGGCCGTGGCGTCGGCTGGGGTGTGCTCACGGTCTGCGGCTCGGGCGCCTTCGTGCGCGATAGTGCGAAACGTGTGGCCGTCGCTGTACCTCCCGCGCCGAGCACACCGCCAAGGACCGCAGTCGATGCCACGAGCGAGGGATCCCTGCTGGCCGAGACAAGGCGTGCGCCCTCTTCATAGTTAGTGAGCTTGTGGCCAGGCCCAAGGCCCGCTTCCTCCCCATCCGGCGTGTGGACAGGACCGTTGAGCGTCACGGTCACCCTGTTCCTCGCGTCCGGGCCGGGTGTCCCGTCTGCTCCTGGAACCCAGTCCTGCCTGTGCTCCAGATGCAGGGTACTGATACCGGAGGCCGGAGCAATCCCGCCTACGGGAGAGCCGGCAGTGAGCACGTACTTCATGTCGTATTCGTTGAGGAACAGCTCGTCCGTTGCGAGGTTCATGGCATGGATTCCACCCTGGCTGTAGCCCACGGCCACAACCTGCGCCCCTGTTTCGGCCCCTGCAGCCCGCAGTGCCTGCAGGACGGCAGCATTGATTTCCCTGGAACGGTGGCCCAGCCCTTCGCCGATCCCTGCTTCATCAAAGGGGTTGCTTCCTCCCGTTTCGCCCCCGGCCTGGGTGCCGGGGATCACCACCACGTAGGCCTTCTCTCCACCGTTTTCCACCTCAACGACCTCGATATAGCCGTCGCCGCGTTCATTGACGATCCGCGCCCGTTCCAGGAGCGCCGCCGGCGAACCATCGAATTCGATGGGCAGCGTCTCCTTCCGGTCCGCCGTGACAGCACGCGGTTGCAGGATACGGATGTGCTGCCCCACCACCCCAGTGAGTAGGGGAAGGGCAGTTGCTATGTGCCTGCCGGCAGCCAGGTCGGCGCCAACCGCCATGGCAAAGCGTTGCGGTGAGACCGCCAGGAGGGCCCCCAGTGCCAACGGACCGACCACTTGTTCCGCGGCTTCTCCGTTGAGGGCATGGCCCAGCCAGAAATCTCCCGCCTGACGTCCAATGGTCCCGGGGTTTCCCAACCCGGCACCGGCTCCCCGCGAAAGACCCGCCAACACCTCCGCGGCCTCATAGTCGCGCTTGCTGGCGCGCACCTGGCTGCTGATGCGTTGCAGCTCATCGCGGACAGCGCGGACGCTCCACTCGGCCTCGCCGACGGACAGCAGGGCCATGGTCCCCGAGGGCCGGGAATCGTTCTGGTATGCGCCCAGGTCCTCCCAGATGCGGTGCACCTCAACCTCCACGGCGGCCAGCTGGTCGGCAAGGACATCGAGCTTTCCGGCCCCGAAAGTGAGTTCCTCAAGCTGGAACGTAATGCCCCCGATACCGCCCCTGATTTCCAAGGCCCCGTCAGTTGCAGGCCCGGTCAGCGGGATGGGGCCGCCGCTGCCGGACGGCGTTGCCTCGGCCATCAGTACCGCCCGGCAGTTGTGCCTGCCGTGGATTCAACTTCCCGGGCATGGCGGTGCACAGCAGTTGCGGCATCATGCAGCCGAACCCGGGCCCTGCCGAGCGCCACCTCCTGGAGAGCCACGGAATTCCGGTAGGCCCGCCCGGCCGGTGACTGCCAATCGAGGAGCTGGACTTCCCGGAAGCTGAAACCGATGCTTTCCACCTGCTCCGTACACCTGGCTACGCGCCCCGCAAGCTGCAGCACCTCATAGGCCCGCGACATACATGCGGCCATACCGGCTGCCCCCAAGTCCCCGCTCATGCCTGTTCCCCTCACCTGTTCTGTGGTGTTGTACGTGCCGACGCTACGGAACAGCACCCGGCCGCCGGAAGCACCGGCGGCGGCTATGTGGACAAGTCACACCAGGTTCCCGCCTAAGCGAGGCCAGGGAGTTCATGGAAGAATCAGCACATGCCTGAAACTGCCGCCCCAGCTGATACCCGCACGCCCTCCGGACGCCTGGCCCTCGCCGCGTCACCGGAGCAGATCGCCCTGGGCCCGCTGGACGGCCGCTACCAGTCCGCCGTCGCACCCCTTGTTGACTACCTGTCCGAGGCCGCCCTGAACCGCGACCGGGTTGCTGTGGAAGTCGAGTGGCTCATCCACCTGACTGGTAACAATGTCCTGCCCGGCGCAGGCCCGCTCACCGCGGAGCAGCAGGACCAGCTGCGGGCGATCGTCACGGAATTCGATTCCGCCTCAGTCTCAGAACTCGCCGAAATCGAAGCCGTCACCGTCCACGACGTCAAGGCCGTGGAATACTACATCGGCCGCCGCCTCCCCGGCATCGGCATCGAAAACCTGACAGCCATGGTGCATTTCGGCTGCACCTCCGAGGACATCAACAACCTCTCCTACGCGCTCGGCGTCAAGGGCGCTGTGGAGGACGTGTGGCTGCCTGCAGCCCGTACCCTCGTGGCCCAGATCAGCGCGATGGCAGCGGACAACCGCGCAGTTCCCATGCTGTCCCGCACGCACGGGCAGCCGGCCACGCCCACCACACTGGGCAAGGAACTGGCCGTCATCGCCCACCGCCTGACCCGCCAGCTGGACCGGATCGCCAAGACGGAATACCTGGGCAAGATCAACGGCGCAACCGGCACGTACGCGGCCCATGTGGCTTCGGTTCCGGGCGCGGACTGGCAGCAGGTCGCCAAATCGTTCGTCGAGGGCCTCGGCCTGGCCTGGAACCCGCTGACCACCCAGATCGAAAGCCACGACTGGCAGGCCGAGCTGTACGCCGACGTCGCGCGGTTCAACCGGATCCTGCACAACGTCTGCACGGACATCTGGAGCTACATCTCGATCGGCTACTTCGCCCAGGTCCCTGTTGCGGGCGCCACCGGGTCCTCCACCATGCCGCACAAGGTCAACCCGATCCGGTTCGAAAACGCCGAGGCCAACCTGGAGATCTCCTCAGGCCTGCTGGACGTCCTCGGTTCCACACTGGTGACCTCCCGCTGGCAGCGCGACCTCACGGACTCCTCCAGCCAGCGCAACATCGGCGTGGCATTCGGCCACTCCCTCCTGGCCATATCCAATGTGGCCAAGGGCCTGGACCGCCTGGACGTTGCCGCAGACGTGCTCGCCGCGGACCTGGACACCAACTGGGAAGTCCTGGGCGAGGCCATCCAGATGGTCATGCGCGCAGAGGCGATCGCCGGCGTCGAGGGCATGGAAAACCCCTACGAGCGGCTCAAGGACCTTACCCGCGGCCAGCGCGTGGACGCCGCCCGGATGCGGGAATTCGTCCAGAGCCTGGGCCTGTCCGCCGAGGCCGAGGCGCGGCTGCTTGCCCTCACGCCCGGGAAGTACACAGGCATCGCCGACCAGTTGGTGGACCACCTCAAGTAGGAAGAGCCCGGACTCATGAAGCTGCTCCTTATCCGCCATGGACAGACCCCCGGCAATGTACTCGGCCAACTGGACACCGCCCACCCCGGGCCGGGGCTGACCGAGTTGGGCGAACGGCAGGCTGAGGCGATGGCACGGTCCCTGGTCAACGAGCCGATCGGTGCACTCTACGCCTCCACGCTCCTCCGGACACAGATCACTGCCGCCCCTCTTTCCCGGCTGCGGGGCCTTGAGGTGGAGGTGCTGGACGGACTGCACGAAATCGAAGCCGGGTCGCTGGAAAAGCTGACCGATAAGGAATCGCACAAGCACTACATGGGCACGGTATTTGCGTGGGCAGCCGGCGACCTGGACCGCAGGATGCCTGCGGGTCCCGATGGCCACGAGTTCTTCGGCCGGTTCGACGCCGCCATCACCCTGATTGCCGAACGCACCGTCCGTGACGGTAACACTGGAGTGGCCGCCGTGGTCAGCCACGGTGCCGCTATCCGCACCTGGGCTGGTCTACGGGCCGACGGCGCAGACCACGAGTTCGCCGCCAAACATGTGCTGGACAACACTGGAATTGTGGCGTTGGAAGGTGATCCCGACGCCGGCTGGAAACTTATCCATTGGGACGGAAGCCCGGTAGGCGGCCTCGCCCTGGCGGACCCTACAGCCGAGGACCCCACCGGCGCGGCGGGCTAACAGGCGTTCGCGTCAGCGGACCAGTCGGGCCAGGGCAGATCGGGCAGGCCAAGGACGGACCGGGCGGGCCAGTACAGACCGGGCGATTCAGGACGCACCGTTCCTGTCAACGGACCAGCCGGGCCAGGACAGCCCGGGCTACGCCGACAGCCGCTGCTGCCTCTGGCCTGCAAACCACGCGCTCCGCCGGCGGCGAGTGAAATCGGGGCGTGAGACCGCTGGAAGAAGCCGCCCCACCCAGGCCGCAGCTTCGGCTGCCGAGGGCCGGTCCAAGGGATCCATGGCCGTCAGGGCCCGCAACAGGCCTTCCCAACCCGGACCCACGTTCCGCGGAATCCCAGGGTTCCGGAGCGTCCGGGCAACCAGCGATTCAACTGCCGTGCCGGGAAATGCCTTCTCCCCCGTCATCAGTTCAAGGAGGACAAGCCCCATGGCGTAGACATCCCAGGCCGGGTGCGCAGCGCCACCGGAGGCCTGCTCCGGGCTCATGTAGTGGACAGTTCCCGAGGAGATGCCGGCCTGGGGTGCGGCTCCCACCTGTGAAGCGATGCCGAAATCAACGAGGCGCACCGGGCTCCGCCGCAGGCCACTGAGCATCAGGTTCGCCGGCTTGATGTCGCAGTGCACCAAGGCTTTGGTGTGGATATGATTCAGCGCCTCAAACATGCCCAAGGCCCAGGGCACCAAGTCCGACGGGCTGCTGGGGCCAGTCCGGATGACCTCCAGGAGGCTGGTACCGAAAGCCAGTTCTTCCACCAGGAAAGGCCGGCCGGCAAGGGGTCCACCGGCAGGCATGATGCCTTCGCCGATGAAGCCGATGATCGAGGGGTGGGCCAGCGCGGCAAGAACCCTGGCTTCGTTGTGGATGCGTTCCTGTGCCTTCGGCCCGGGCTCCGCCGCGACTTTGACGGCCACCTCACGGTTGTCAGCAAGGTCAATTGCACGAAAAACCACCGCCAGGGACCCGCGGCCCAGGCGTCCGCGCAGTTGGAAACGCTCAGTGGTGTCGAAACGCTCTGTGGTGTGGAAACGGTCAGTGGCGGCGGCCAAGCCTGCCGGAACGCTCACCGGCCCGGGTACGTGGCCGCAGGGGTCATGCCGGCAACAAGGCCCCACGATGCCTCGGGAGCCACCCAGGCATCCAGCTGGAACCCGCAGCCGCAACGCCACACCGGCGGCAGCTGCGCTGGCCCCTCGGCGTGATCAAACGAGTAGACAGCAGCGTCCGCGCCCAGGGCCGGTGTCACAAGTTCCATCGGTTCACTGCAATGGAGTGGCGCGCCGCCTGCCCCTGAAAAGTGTTCTTCGTCGGACGGCATGTCTACTTCAGAACACCGGGCAAAAGTGACCATCGGGCTTACGACTCCATCTCCAGGGACTGAACAATCGTAAGCATACATATATATAGTCAGGCTAGCTACTTTCACCTGTGGGGTGCCGGCGCTCACCTTCCAGCGCTTCGGCCATGCGCTGCAGGAAGTCC
The DNA here is from genome assembly GCF_049895945.1 of Pseudarthrobacter sp. DSP2-3-2b1. NCBI lineage: Bacteria > Bacillati > Actinomycetota > Actinomycetes > Micrococcales > Micrococcaceae > Pseudarthrobacter > Pseudarthrobacter sp. DSP2-3-2b1. Next base: position 55,192 of record NZ_JAFCTI010000015.1, read on the forward strand.
ACCACCACGCGGGCGTCCTCCGCCGAGAGCCCCTCGGCCACGGCCATCATGCGCCGGTGCATTCCGCCCAGGGTCACCCTGACTTCCTGGTCCGATTCGACCGTGGGAACCACCACAACAGAACGGCGGTCAGTGGGGTGCGGCTCACGCCGGACGTGGCCGCTCTCTACCAGCCGATCGATCAGTGACGTGGTGGAGGCGCTGGTGATCCCTAGAAACCGGCTGAGGTCCTTCGGCACAGCAGTTCTCCCGGACGCCTGGGCGCGCAGGAGGTATCGGAGCGCAAGGATGTCCGTTTCGCCCATCCCCATGGAGTCCTGGGTGGAACGCCGGAGTGCGGTCTCGGCAGCCCGGTAGTCCCGCAATGACTTCAGCACGGCTGCACTGTAATCCAGCTGCCCATCCGGCCCGTACCAGTATCCGGAACCTTCGTTGTTGTTGGAAGCCATGCCCATAACACTAGCCCGTCATATATCTAGGCTTCCAAGCAAAGACGAGCTCAACCGGGCCCCGGAGGTTATCGGTTTGCTTACGCGGGGGAAACACGGCGTTAACGGCGCCCTCCTAGGCTTAGTGGGCATAGCCCTTCGCCATATCGTGTTCGCCCGGAATCGAGGCAGTCATGCAGACCAACCCCCGTCTCAACATCAGGTCCGTCACGTGGTCCAACCCAGTGGGAGCCGATCTGCGCAGGGCGCAGCAGGCCGAACTGGACGCCCGCTTCGGTACCCCTGACCACGAACCGGGGACCCCGCCGTCGGGCGCTGACTGCGCCGTGTTCCTGGTGGCATATGACAAAGCCTCCGGGCAACCGGTGGGGTGCGGCGGACTCCGGCTCCTGGACAGCGTCACTGCTGAAATTAAGCGGCTCTACGTACTCCCCTACACCCGTGGTTCGGGAGTGGCCAGCTCCATTCTGGCGGCGCTTGAGGCCGAGGCCTACAAACAGGGCATTACCCGGGTCAAAGCGGAGGCCGGCTCGGCACAGCCGGACGGCCGCAACTTCTACCAGAACTCCGGCTTCGAACCCGTCCCCAACTTCGGCGCCTATATCGGGGTGGCACACTCGTACTGCTACGCCAAGGTGATCGATTCCCACAGCGCAGCGCACACCGCCATGGCCTGACCGGGAGAGCCGGCGCCGTCATACTGCCACCGCCACTGCACCCCGCGCGCCGCCGTCGACTAATCTCGCCGTATGGAATCCGCTGACATCACCTTCCGCACCCGCAAGTGGGTCCGCCCCGAGGACCTCAATGCCAACGGCACTTTGTTCGGCGGAAGCCTGCTGAAGTGGATCGATGAAGAGGCTGCGATCTACGCCATCCTCCAGCTCGGAAACGGCCGCGCTGTCACCAAATACATCTCAGAGATCAACTTCGTGAGCTCCGCAGTGCAGGGTGACCTGATCGAAATGGGCCTGACCGCAACCCGGTTTGGCCGTACGTCGCTGACCATGCGGGCCGAGGTCCGCAACATGATCACCCGCCAGAGCATCCTGACCATCGAAGAGATCGTCTTTGTGAACCTGAGCCCGGCGGGAAAGCCTGAACCTCACGGCTACACCGAGATCACTTATGACCGGGACAGGATCCCGACGCACCACCTCACGGAAACGCTCAACCAGGATTGATGCCCGACGGCGGCAGATCAGGGTTTGCCGTCCGTTTACCTCCCGCACGCTGAACGTTTCAGTGCTCGCATCAGACTGATCAGCCGGGCTGTTTATCAAATCGATAGCAATAGACGCCTCCATTCGACGCGCTCAGCTATAGGCTTGCCGAACAATGCTCCGGTCCGCTCCAGCCCAGAAATGAGTCCTGATCGTGCGAAAATTCCATACCTTGGCCGCCGCCGTCGTCGCCGCTACCCTGCTTGCCGGTTGCGGGGGTGGATCCCCTACCCCGGCCGCGTCCGGTGATGCTTCATCCGCGCCCGCCGGTGCGTCCGGCGAAACCCTGGTCATCTACACCAACTCCAATGGTGAGGGCCGTGGCGAATGGCTGACTGCCGAGGCCGCGAAGGCAGGCTTCAAGGTCGAGGTTGTGGGCGCAGGCGGGGCGGATGCCACCAACAAGCTGATCGCCGAAAAGAACAACCCCATCGCAGACATCGCTTTCGGCCTGAACAACATGTACTTCGCACAGATCAAGGCCGAGGGTGCGCTTGAGCCGTACAAGCCGGCCTGGGCGGGCGACGTTGACGCGGAACTTGGCGACGGTGAGGCGTACTGGCCCCTGGTGAAGCAGGCCATTCTCCTCGGCTACAACTCGGACAAAATCAAGGCTGATGCCGCTCCGAAGGACTGGACCGATCTCTGGACCAAGGACGAGTTCAAGGACCGCTACGAGCGTGTCACCGGAATGGGCACCGCCACTGCGCAGCTGGTGTTCGCCAGCATCCTCACCCGCTACAAGGATGACTCGGGTGACCTGGGCATCTCGGATGAAGGCTGGAAGCAGGCGGAGCAGTACTTCCAGAACGGCAGCCCGGCGGTGGCGAAGACGGACTTGTTTGCCCGCATCGCATCGGGGGAAGTGGACATGGGCCAGATGCCGTCCTCGATCATCACCGAACGCGAGAAGACCTTCAAGGTCAATGTGGAGACCGTCATGCCGTCGGTCGGAGTTCCGCTTGCGGTGGAGCAGATTGCCCTGGTCAAGGGCACGGACAAGAAGGAAGAGGCCCAGAAGTTCATCGACTGGTACGGCAGCGCCGAGGTCCAGGGTGCATTCGCCAAGCAGTTCAACTCGATGCCGGTCAACAAGGTCGCGGCAGAACAGGCCAACACTGAGGTCGTGGACTTCTTCGCCGACCTCAAGCAGCAGGACATCGACTGGGACTTCGTCCAGAAGAACATGGGCCCGTGGGTGGAGAAGATCGAACTCGAGTACATGCCGTAGTTCGTCCCTGCCCGCACGTTCCTCAGTTTCACCGGACTCTCCAGTCCCACCGTTCCTTCAGTCCCACCCAGACAGGTTCCGCCATGATCCGCTTGGACAACATCGAAGTTTCCTTTGGTGATTTCATTGCCATTCCCAACCTTGACCTGCACGTCAAACCCGGGGAGTTCTTCACCCTGCTCGGCCCGAGCGGGTGTGGCAAAACAACGGCGCTGCGGACCCTGGCAGGGTTCATTGAGCCCTCCAAGGGAACTGTCCAGGTGGACGGGAAGAACGTGACGAAGCTGCCCAGCGACAAACGCCAGGTGGGCATGGTGTTCCAGAACTATGCCCTGTTCCCCAGCATGAGTGTCTGGGAAAACATCGCGTTCGGCCTCCGGGTGCGGAAGGAAAAGTCAGCTGAGAGCGACCGCCTGGTGCGCGATATCGCGCACCGGGTGGAACTTAGCGATGAACAGCTGCACAAGAACGTGGCCGAGCTTTCGGGTGGGCAGCAGCAGCGCGTGGCTGTGGCCCGCGCCCTGGTGCTCAAGCCCAAGATCCTGCTGCTCGATGAGCCGCTGTCCAACCTTGATGCGAAGCTCAGGCACCAGCTGCGGCAACAGCTCAAGGACCTGCAGAGCGAGTTCGGGATCACCACGGTCTACGTCACCCATGACCAGGATGAGGCCCTGGCCATGAGCGACCGGGTGGCTGTCTTCAACAAGGGCAAGGTAGAGCAGATCGGAACACCGCAGGACATCTACGACAATGCGGCCACCGAATTTGTCTGCAACTTTATTGGTGACAGCTCCGCCCTCACGCCGGAGTTCGTAGCGGAGGTCAGCAGGGCCTCCGGTGAGGAACTCAGCACCGGAGCCAATTCCTACCTCCGGGTGGAAAAAGCCTCCCTGACCCCGCCGGCGGACGGAGGCGCCGCCGTCGGACTTTCCGGGCAGGTGCTCTCACGGACCTACCACGGCCTCCACAGCCGCTATCTGGTCCGCAGCCACGGGGCGGAGATCCGGCTGCTCGTCAAAGAGGACGGCGGTGTGCAGCCGGAGCCCGGCACGGACACCACCGTCTATGTCCAGCCCAACCACATCCTGCAGTATGACCGGGACACCGGGCTGGCCCTGGACAGGCAGGGCGAACCAGTGGCCCTGCCATGAGCGCCCCGTCCTCCACCAAGGCCATGCTCCGCTCCCCGTTCGTGCTGATCGTGGGCGTGATCCTCACGTGGTTCATCACCGCTTTCCTGGTGTGGCCCAACCTGAACGTCCTGATGGTCACGTTCTTTCCGGACGGCAACTTTTCCGGCCGCGCGGCAGAGAAACTGTTCTCTTCGCAGCGGGCCATGAAGTCCCTGGGCAACAGCTTCCTCCTGGCAGTGGCACTGTCCATCACCGTCAATGTGGTGGGCATCTTCATTGTGCTGGTCACGCATTACTTCAAGATCCGCGGATCGAGGATCCTGTTCCTGGGCTACGCCTCGACATTCATCTACGGCGGCATTGTGCTGGCCGCGGGCTACAAGTTCATCTACGGGGACAAGGGAATTGTCACCTCGCTCCTGGTGAAGGTCTTTCCCGGGATGGATCCGGCCTGGTTCTCGGGGTTCTTCGCCGTCCTGGTGGTGATGACGTTCGCCACCACCACCAACCACATGCTGTTCGTGGCCAATGCGCTCAAAGGCGTGGACTACCAGACCATCGAGGCGGCCAAAAACCTGGGCGCCTCAACGTGGACCATTCTGCGCCGGATTGTGCTGCCGATGCTCAAACCCACCTTGTTCGCGGTGACCATTCTGTCCTTCCTGACCGGCCTGGGTGCTTTGAGCGCTCCCCAGGTGCTGGGCGGGCGCGACTTCCAGACCATCACCCCCATGATCCTGACGTTCACCAACAGCCCCACATCACGGGACCTGGCCGCCCTGCTGGCCGTCATCCTGGGTGTGGCCACGATCCTGATGCTTGCGGTCATGTCCCGGCTGGAGAAGGGCGGCACCTACTTCTCGGTGTCCAAGGTGTCCTCCGCGCTGCAAAAACAGCAGATCACCAGCCCGGCAGCGAACGCCGCCGTCCATATCCTGGCCTACCTGCTGTTCGCGATCTACACCCTTCCGGTGGTCCTGATCGTGCTCTACTCCTTTGCTGACGGCGCTGCCATCCAGACCGGGCAGATCTCCTTCGGCAGCCTGACCCTGGACAACTACATCCATGTCCTGACCCAGCCGTCGGGCCTCCGGCCGTTCATCGTCAGCGTTGTCTACAGCGCGCTGGCTGCGGTCATCGCCGTGGGCGGGCTCCTCTTTGTGGCCCGACTGCTGCAGAAGTACAAGAACTGGGTCAGCACGGTGTTCGAATACCTGCTGCACATCCCCTGGGTCCTTCCGTCCGCGCTGCTGGCCCTGGGCCTGATCCTCAGCTATGACCACCCGAATCCCCTCGTGGGCGGCGCCGTCCTCACCGGGACCACGGTGATCCTGCTGATTGCCTTCGTGACGGTCAAGATTCCCTTCACGCTGCGGATGCTCAAAGCCTCTTTCGCCTCGGTCAACTCCTCCCTTGAGGAAGCTGCTGCGATCATGGGCGCCAAAACGCTGTACGTCTTCCGGCGCATCCTGCTCCCGCTGGTCCTGCCCGCCGCCGCCGCCATCACTGCCCTGAACTTCAACAGCATGCTGGACGACTACGACACCGCCATCTTCCTGGCGCACCCCCTCGTCCAGCCGCTGGGCCTGGTGATCAAGGCAAACACCGATGGCGCTGAAGGCGTTCAGGGCGTGGCCAACACCTTCGTCTACACCGTCCTGCTCATGGTGATCACCGGCGTGACCATGTACCTGGTCTACGGCCGCTCCAGCCGGCGCGGCACCTCGGGGAAGCGGGCCGGAGCGGCGGTGGCCCCCACTCTTCCGGGGCCAGCCCTGGCTGAAGTTCCGGGCGGCGTCCCCGGCGGCAAGGAGCCGGCCGCGCCGGTGCGCTGAGTCCCGGTGCGCTGATCCCTTCGCACTTGCTACCGGGCGGTTGACTACCGGGTGGCTGATTACCGGGTGGCTGACTGCCTGGTGGCTGACTACCGGGTACCTGATTACCGGCTGGAACCACTTACGACGGCGGCGCGCGCCTTCCGCCGTCCGGCCACGGCCAGGAGCCGGTCCCGTAACGGCTGGGCAGCCTCGGCGAGAGCCACCCTTCCTACGGCCGAAGATGCCAGGCTCATGCCCTGGGTGCGGAGCCGGCGGGAGCGGTCGTAGGTGCGCAGCGCCTCTGCGCGGGGCCGGGTATTGAGCAGGCCCGCCAGCGTGACGGCGTCCACCAGCGATTCACAGGCGCCGCGGCCAAGGTTGGGCGTCATGGCATGAGCGGCGTCGCCGATCAGGACGGCGTTGCCGCGGACGTAGGACCGCAGCAGAGGAGTTCTCCAGATCCGCTGGGCCAGCGAGAGTTCGGGGGTGGCCCCGGCGAGGACCTGCCGGATAGCCGGCCCGTGCCCTGCGAAGCGCAGCCGGACCTCCTCGAGGGTTGACGCGACGTCGATGCCGGTGGGCCCAAGTCCGGAACGGTAGCCTGCGAACCACAGGGTCCCGGTGGCGATGGGGCCGATCCCGAACAGGTCCCCACGCCCCCAGTACTCCCCCACATGGTCAGGATTGACGGGTACCGGGACGACACCGCGCACCGCGAGGTACGGCGTGAGCCTGGCGCCCGTATGTGGGCCCCAGACGCTGCGGCGCACGGCGCTGTGCACGCCGTCCGCACCCACCACAAGCTCTGGTCCGGACGGAAGTTCCGCTCCGGACGGAACCGTGTCCACCCGTTTGGTGATCCGGCGGACTGAGTCCGGGACCGCGGCGTCAAGCAGGCGCAGCAGGTCAATCCGGGAGACACCCACCACATTCTCGTCGTCGAAACTTACCCACGGAGTCCCTGCAGCATCCCGGAGGGCCCCGCTGCTGATGGCCGGGCTGCACCGCCTGACGTCGTCGAGGATACCCACCGTTTCCAGTGCGCGCTGGGCGTTCGGCCACATGGCCAGCACCGTTCCCACCACCGGCAGTTCGGGCCGCTTCTCGGTGACGGTCACTTCGAAGCGGTCAGGGTCCAGGCAAGCAGCAAGGGCGAGGCCGGCGATACCGCCGCCAATGATCGAGATCGATTCCATGGGCATGATTTTACTACTTTTGTAGTGAAACGGAAGATCCCATCTAGACTTGGCACATGCCTGACCGCCGGACGCAACTCATCGATAACGCATTATCAGTCGTGGCGGACAAAGGAATGAAGGGCCTCACCCACCGCTCCGTGGACGCCGCGGCGCAGCTTCCGGAGGGGACCACGTCCAACTACTACCGGAACCGCGCAAGCCTGGTGGACGCTGTACTGGACCGGCTGGAGGAGCTGGACGTCGAACTGCTGCAACGGCTGGGCCCCACCGGACCCCCACAGGACACCGCGGAAATTGCCGAACAGCTGGCCGCCCTGGTCATGACCTTCCTCCAGCAGCACGCCCCCCTTACGCGTGCCCGCCTGGCCCTCTCGCTGGACCGCCCCGAGGCCGTAACGGCAGGGCACTACCGGCTGGTGGGCGGCCTGGAGCAGGCCCTCGCCGGCCTGGGCGTCCCCGATGCACATGCACGCGCCCGCGATCTGGCCGACTACGGCGACGGCCTGCTGCTCCACCTGCTGACCGCCCGGCGCGCCGAACAGCCGGACCAGGCCGCAGTGGCCAACGCGATCCGGCGGCTGCTGGGACCGTAAACTCTGGGCCTACTGCGCCCCGGGCCAGCCCGTGTAGGCCTCGGCCAGGTAGGCCATGCCGTGCTTCGATGAGACCACGGAGTTCAGTTCGCCGAGCTGGCGGGCGCGGGAGAAGTCGTCCGCGTCGGTGGGGGTGTGCAGCATGGTGGTCATCCAGTACGAGAACTGCTGGGCCTTCCACACCCGTTCCAGCGCACGGTCACTGAAGGAGTCCAGCAGCGCGGTGGAGCCGTTGCCGTAGAAGGAATCCAGCCCTTCGAACAGGACCTTGACGTCATGGATGGCCAGGTTCAGGCCCTTCGCGCCGGTGGGCGGAACCGTGTGGGCGGCGTCGCCGGCGAGGAACAGGTTCCCGTAGCGCATCGGGGTGTGCACAAAGCTGCGGAACGGCAGCACCATCTTGTCGATGACCGGGCCCTCCTTGAGCTCGAACCCGTTGCCGTTGACCCGGCCGCGGAATTCCGCCCAAATCCGGTCATCGTCCCATTCGGCCACGTTCTCCTTGGGATCGCACTGGAAGTACATCCGCTGCACGGTCTCTGTGCGCTGGCTGATGAGGGCGAAGCCGTTGTCCGAGTTGGCATAGATCAGCTCATCGGAGCTGCGCGGGGCCTCGGCCAGGATGCCGAACCAGGCGAACGGGTATTCATGGAAGTACCACTTGCGGTTCGCTTCCGGGATCTGGAAACGGCAGTGGCTGCGGGAGCCGTCAGCGCCCACCAGGAAATCCGCCTGGATCTCGAACTCCACGCCCTCAGCATCCGTGAACCAGACTTTGGGCTTGCCTTCCAGATCATGCACAGTGGTGTCGGTGACGCTGTAGCGGACATCGCCGCCGTCGGCCTTCCGCCGGGCGGCGAGGTCCAGGAAGACGTCCGTCTGCGGGTAGAGCCACACGGACTCCCCCACGAGTTCCTTGAAGTCGATGCGGTGGCTTTCGCCGTTGAAGCGCAGCTCGATGCCGTCGTGCCGGTCACCGTCGCGGAGCACCCGGTCTGACGCGCCGCTTTCCACCAGCATGTTGACGGTGCCGTGCTCCAGGATGCCGGCGCGGACGGTCTCAGAGATTTCCTTGTGGCTGCGGACCTCGATCACGGTGGACTCGATGCCTGATTTTGCCAGCAGGTGGGAAAGCATCAGCCCTGCAGGGCCGGCGCCCATGATGGCGACTTGGGTGGTGATGACTTTGCGTGGAGCCATGACTTGTCTCGCTTCGTTGCGGGACTCCTGCCCGGCAGGAGTCGGTGGGTGCGTCCTGCTACCAGTGTCCGCCGCCTGCCCCCACTCCCCTAGAGCGCTTCCGTTGAATGGAAGGACTCTTCAGTCGGTGAACTGCCGTGCGATGCCACGCGCCGCGGTCTGCAGGGCCGGAACCAACGCCTGCAAGCGCATCTCCTGCAAAGGAACCACGACGCCGAGGGCCGCCACTGCGCGCTGCCTTCCGTCCAGGACGGGGACGGCAATGCCCCACGTGTCCGGATCCACGACGCCGGCCAACTGCGCGAAGCCCTGGTGGGCGGTCTCGGCGAGCAGCAGCCTGACGGCGTCCGGTGTGAGCTTTCCGGCCGGATCAGTGAACTGCTTGAGGTACTCCGCCTGCAGCGGTTTCTCCTGATGCGCCATCAGCGCAAGCCCGGCCGAGGACACATGAACCGGCATCCTTCCTGCAACTTTTGCCCGGTTGGCCACGGATCCGCGGCGGGACATCCGCTCCACGAACAGCGCCTCCCAGCCATCAAGCACTGCCAGGTTTACGTTCTGGTTGAGTACCTGCTGGATGTCCTCCATAAAGGGAAGGGCGGCTTGCCGCAGAGCCAGGGTGGGCGAATTCCGGTTCACCAGTTCCCAGAGCCGCAGGCCGAGCCGGACATTACCGCCGTCGCCAGTTTCCAACAGCCCATGGGCTGACAGCTGCCGCACGATGCGGTGCGCGCTGGTGAGGGGCAGGCCTGAACGGGCGGCGAGCTCGGAGAGCTGGAGGCTGCTCACGCCCTCGGGGAAAGCGGAGATCACCCGGACCACCCGGTCCACCACAGAATCGCCGGACGTCGAATTGGCCATGGCTGCTTCTTCCGTTCAATGGTGCAATCTGCTTCCAGACTACAGCCCTCGCAGCCGCCGCCAGGCCGCAGGAGCGAGCACCACACCAACCCCCACAGCTGCGCCGATCACCGTCTCAATGATCCTGTCCCTGAGCAGGACCGCAGGTGAGGACGGCACCACCAAGAGAGTGGAGATCAGGGCCAGGGGCGTGATGAAGACCTGCGCCAGCAAGTACTGCCGGATGATGAACATCTCCGCCCCGAACTGGCACAGCGCCATCACCAGCACTGTCTGCCAGGGTTCCAGGCCGAGCAGCAGGATGGCGGCCAGCACCACGAGCCCCAGCACTGTCCCGATGATTCTCTGGATGCCGCGGCGGATCCGGTGCCGGGTGGTGTGCCCCACCAGGGGCACCACGGCAGCCACCATGGCCCAGTAGTTGTGGCCGAATCCCAGCCACTGCCCCGCCAAGGTGGCCAGCGAGCCTGCCACACCGGCAGCGACGAGGTAGCCGAGGCCTTCCAGCCAGGCGGCGCGCCTTTCGCCAGGCGGGCGCCGGATGGGCGGCGGCCGCACCCAGGGTGTGCGGCGGCTGGGAAGAATCCGTGACGAGAAGCCGATCAGCAGGGAAAGCGCTGTGGTGAGTAGGGCAACCAGCATTCCCTCCCCCAGGGGTGGCTGGTTGGGGATGGAGGCGATGGCTGCGAACGCGAAGATGTGGAACAGTGAGCCGGCTGGCCGGAGCCGGAGCAGGGAGATCGCCAGGGAGCAGCCGCCTGCCACCACGGTCGTGGCCAGGACCAGGAACCAGGTGGCAGCCATGGCATCCAAGCCCCAGGCGCCGCCCAGCCGGGCCGCGAGGGCCGCCAGGAGTATGACCAGGAGCATCAGCAGGCCCGCCCGGAGCTGCAGCACGAAACGGGTGCCATGGGGTTCGCCGCGCCCGTAGATCCCGGTGAAAGCGCCGAACGACGCGAAGATGGCCAGATCCAGCCGGCCCAGCAGCACCAGGGTGATCAGGGGCACAAACACTCCCACGGCGCAGCGCAGCGCAGGATGGTGGTCCTTGTTGCCGGGAGCAATGCTGAACATTTCAGCGAGGAACTTCACCTTGTGATCCTATGGCCTGGACCTTTCGCACGATCGGAACAGCAGGGCAACACCCCTGAAACACCGTCCTGTGACGCTGATGACATGAAGGACTCTGGGGATAAGAAGCCTGCTGCCACGAACCCTGCCGCCGACCTGAGCTGCGAAGTCTGCGGCCTTATGCCCGAACCCACCAAGACCCGCCTGACGCTCGCCAACATCGCGGTGATGCTCCCGATCGAACTGCTGGTCCACGCCCTGGTGGTGGAAACCCACCTCCCGTACGTGGCGAAAGTCCTGGTGCTCACGCTCACGGCAACCGCGCTGGTGATCTGGGTGGCGGAACCCTCCGCGGCCCGCATCCTGCGTGGCTGGCTGCATGCACCTGCGCTGAAGCTCCGCAGGAAAATGGGCACCGCACCGGCCCTGTGGCGCGCCCGCACGGTCATGCAGGACACACCCGGCTCCCTGCACAGGGTCACCCAGGCTCTGGCCCGCCTGGACACCAACATCCTGAGCATCCACGTCCACCCGGTGCCCGGTGGGGTGCTGGATGAGTTTGTGCTCTCCGCTCCGGGGAACCTCAGTGAACGCCAGCTGCTGGAGGCACTGCACGACGCCGGCGGCTCGCGTTGCCAGGTCTGGCCCACCACGGCGCTTGCCATGGCGGACGGACAGACCAAGGCTTTGAGCCTCGCCGCGCGGATCGCCGGGGCCCCGGACGAACTCCCGCTGGCAGTGGCCGAGCTGCTCCGGGCCCGGATCCTCACCCCTGCAGAGGCCGCGCTGGAAAAGTACGACGCCGGCACGCGCCTGAAGATCCCCACCGCCTGGCACGGGCCCATCACCTTTGCCCGTCCCGGCGAGCCGTTCACGCCGGCTGAATCAGCCCGCGCCCACCGGCTCGCCGAGCTCGCGGAAATCCTTTCGCACCAGCCGGCGGCCGCAGCTCAGTGAACCCAGGGCGTGGTGCCAAACGTTAGTTGGCCGCCATCCGGATGGTCAGGGCCTCGGGATCCATGGTCATGACCACGTGTTTGCCCTCGCCCTCGTGGTCGCCGTCCAGCTGGTAGTCGTCGTTGCGCTCCAACCTGATCTCCACGGATTTGCCCTGGAAGTATTCAACCGAGGTGTCCGGGCCCTTGCCCTTGCCGATCATGCCGGCAATCACGGAGAACCAGCCAAGCTTCCCCTTCGGCGCGAGGACCACCACATCCAGAAGGCCGTCGTCCACCTTGGCGTCGGGGAAGATCTCCAGGTTGCCCTGGACCTTGCCGCAGTTTCCCACCATCACGCTGCGGACACCGCGGTGGACCACGTCCTTGCCGTCCACAATGATGGTGGCCTTCACGGGCTTGCCGGGCAGGTTCCGGATGCCGGCGTCAACGTAGGCCAGCCAGCCCACCTTGTCCTTGAGGTCCTCGTTGGTGTCGGCCATGATGGTGGCGTCGTACCCCACCCCTGCCATGACCAGGAACACCTGCTCCTTGTCCGGGTTGCTCCGGACCGCCCGGACGACGTCGATTTTGCGCTCCCAGCCGGTCAGGGCACCCACCATGGCACCCTCGATATCGGTGACATCCATGCCGAGGTTGCGGGCCAGCAGGTTTCCGGTGCCCAGCGGCAGCAGCCCCATCGGGATGCCGGTGCCGGCGAGCACCTCGGCGACGCACCGCACGGTGCCGTCCCCGCCGGCCGCAATAACGACGTCGGCCCCCTGCTCGAGAGCCTCCTTCGCCTGGCCAACGCCCGGGTCATCCTTGGTGGTCTCCAGCCAGATGGGCTCGCCCCAGCCGTTGTTCTCGGAGTGCTTGGCCATCAGGCCGCGCACGTCGATGTCCACCGGCTTGGCGGGGTTAATGATGACGGCTGCGCGCTTGGGGGAAGTGGAGCTCGTATCTGACATGGTGGTCCTTCGCTGACGGAGAGGTGGGCCTAGGAGCAAGCGTACTTTGCTACAGCGCCTTAACGGCGCCGAGGACCTTGGCCAGGGAATCCTTGGCGTCGCCGAAAAGCAGGGAGGTCTGCGGCTCATAGAGAAGATCGTTCTCGATTCCGGCAAACCCTGGCCGCATGGAGCGCTTCAGGAAGATCACCTGGCGGGCCTCCGCCACTTCGAGGATGGGCATGCCGTAGATGGGTGAGCCTGAGGAGGTCTTGGCGGCGGGATTCACCACATCGTTGGCGCCCACCACCAGCGCCACGTCCGCGGTGCGGAACTCGGAGTTGATCTCGCCCATTTCCTTGAGCGATTCATACGGCACATTGGCCTCGGCCAGGAGCACGTTCATGTGCCCGGGCATCCGGCCGGCCACAGGGTGGATGGCGAAGTCCACCACAATGCCGCGGGCCTCCAGGGCCAGCGCCAGTTCGGCCGCGGTGTGCTGTCCCTGCGCCACGGCCAGGCCGTAGCCCGGCACGATGATCACCCGCTGGGCGTACCCCAGGAGCACGGCTACGTCCTCCGCGCTGGAGGATCTGACGGGACGTTCACTCACAACGGTGGATCCCGCCGTCGACCCTCCCTTGAAGGCGCCGAACAGGATCCCTGCCACGCTGCGGCCCATGGCGGCGGCCATCGCCCGGGTCAGGATGGTACCGGAGGCCCCCACCAGGGTGCCCGCCACCACCAGGAGCACGTTGCCGAGCACCACGCCGGACGCCGCGACGGCCAGGCCCGTGAATGCGTTCAGCAGCGAGATGACGATGGGCACGTCCGCGCCGCCAACCGGCAGCACCAGCAGCGCACCGGCAGCGAGCCCCAGCACCATGAGCAGCACGGCAAGGGGCAGCGAGCCGGTCAGGACCACAGCCACGCCGGTGCCCACTGCAGCGAGCAGTACCGCCGCCATGACCACGGGGAGCCCTGGGAACACGACCGGCCGGGTGGTCATCAGCTCCTGGAGTTTGGCGAAGGTGACCCCCGAGCCGGCAAAGGACACTGCACCCACCAGGAGGGTGAAGACGATGGCGAGCCGCACCCAGGGGTCGCCGGTGTGGCTGAGTTCGAGCAGTGCCACCAGGGCTGCGGCGCCGCCGCCCACCCCGTTGAAGAGCGCCACCAGCTGGGGCATCTGCGTCATCTTGACGCGCCGGGCCACCGGGGCGGCGACGGCGGTGCCCACCGCGATTGCGCCGATGATCCAGGGAATGTTGTCCAGCCGCGCGGAAAGGAACACTGTAACCACGGCGAGCAGCGCCCCGAAGGCACCGATCAGGTTGCCGCGCCGTGCCGTCCGCGGAGAGCTCAGGCCTCGCAGCGCCAGGATGAAGAACACCGCGGCGGCAAGGTAGAGGAGCGAGGTCCAGACCGGATCGAGGAGGGTCATTTCCCCTCCCCTTTCGCCGGCAGCTCTTTTGGCCCGGGGCTATCTTTGCGGGCAGTGGTCTCTTTGCGGGCATGGAACATGTGCAGCATCCGGTCCGTGACCACAAACCCGCCCACCAGGTTCGCCGTGGCCAGGACCACGGCGAGCAGCGCCACCGCGAGGACCCACGGGTCCGCCGCCTGGCCGGCCACAATGATGGCGCCCACCAGGATGATGCCGTGGATGGCGTTGGCTCCGGACATAAGGGGTGTGTGCAGGGTGCTGGAGACTTTGGAGACCACTTCGAAGCCCACAAACACCGCCAGCACGGTGACCGTCAGCAGGCTCATGCCGTCCATCAGCGCTCACCCCTGTCCTGCACGCTGGGTGCGTGGTCCGGTACATGGGGTGCGTGAGCCGGCGGGGCCGGGATGAGCGCCGCGAGAGCTTCCGCCGTGGGCAGATGCCGCACCGCGCCGTCGTGGGTGAGGCACGCACCCGCTATGACGTCGTCGTCGAAATCGGGGGCAACAACACCGTCCCGGGTCATCAGGGCCAGCAGGTTGGCGACGTTTTTGGCGTAGAGGCGGGATGCGTCCGAGGCCAGCGCGGACGGGGCATCCTTCAGCCCCACCAGGGTGACATGGCCATGGCCGTCGGCAGTGGGAACCAGGATGTCCTCGCCGGGAACGGAGCCTTCCACGTTCCCGCCGGATTCGGCGGCGAGGTCGACGACGACTGAACCTGGGCGCATTGCCTGCACCATTTGGCGGGAAACAAGGAGGGGGGCGCGCCTGCCGGGGACAGCCGCCGTCGTAATGAGGACGTCGGACTGGGCCACATGCGGGGCGAGCAGCTCACGCTGGAGGGCGCCGCGATCGGCACTGAGCTCGCGGGCGTAGCCTCCCGATGCTTCGGCAGTTTCCAGGTCCAGCTTGACGAAAGTCCCGCCCATCGAGGCGACCTCGTCCGCGGAGGCCGGCCGGATGTCGTTGGCGGACACGCGGGCACCCAACCGTTTCGCGGTGCCGATGGCCTGGAGGCCGGCCACTCCCGCGCCGAGCACCAGCACCCGGGCCGGCGGAACCGTTCCCGCGGCCGTCATGAACAGCGGGAAGAACCTCGGCAGCCGGATGGCCGCTTCCAGGACGCTGCGGTAGCCGGCCACCAGGGCCTGGGAACTGAGCGCATCCATGGACTGTGCGCGGGAGATGCGGGGCACCAGTTCCAGGGCGAAGGACGTGACCCCCGCTTCCGCGAGTGCCTGCACGGTGGCCAGCTCGGACGACGGCGAGGCCATGCCCACGGTGACGGCGCCGCTTTTCAGGGCCTTCGCCGCCGCGGGTTCCAGGGGGCGGACATGGGCCAGGACATCAAGTTCAGGCAGGTCCAAAGCCTGGACCAGCTGGCAACCGGCTTCCGCGTAATCATGGTCCGGGTAGCCTGCGGGGGCACCGGCCATGGACTCGACGATGACTTCAAGGCCCAGCCCCGCCAGCTGCCTGACGGTTTCCGGGGTGGCGGCCACCCGGAGCTCACCCTCATGACGTTCCCGCGGTATGCCCAGTTTCACCGGCCAACTCCCCTCACGGACGTAGTTGGCTAGAGTCTATGACCCAGCCGAGTGAAGTGGCATCAGTTCCCGGAGAATCGAAGTTTTGTGGGAAGCAGTACCTAGCCGCGGGCGGTCAGGTCCGCGGAGATCAGCTTGGCTGTCGCCACAATTTCCTCAGCCACAGAGGCGAGGTAGGCGTCCCGGTCCGGCTGGGCGGCCACCGACTGGGCCTGCAGCGAAACGTTGACGGCGGCCACCACCTTGGTGGGCCCGTGGTACACCGGGGCGGCAACGGACATCAGCCCCAGCTCGAGCTCCTGGTCCACCAGGCACCAGCCCTGCCCCCGGACAACTTCCAGCACGGCCAGCAGTTCCGGGACGCTGCCCAGCCCCCGCGGAGTCAGGGCTTTGATGTCCGTCGCCGCAAGGTAGGCCTTGAGGCCGGCCGGCGGAAGGGCCGCAAGCAGGACCCGGCCCATGGACGTGGCATACGCCGGGAAGCGCGTGCCCACCGTGATCCCGACGTTCATGATTCGGCGCGTGGTCACCCGCGCAATGTAGGCGATGTCAGTGCCGTCCAGCACCGCAGCGGAGGTGGACTCCCCCAGTTTCAGGGACAGTTCCTCCAGGTGCGGCATGGCAAGCTGTGGCAGGGACAGCCCCGAAAGGTAGGCGTAGCCCAGCTGCAGGACCATGGCTGTGAGCGCGAAGGTCTTGCCGTCGGTGCGGACATAGCCGAGCTCAACGAGCGTATGCAGGAAACGCCGCGCCGTGGCCCTGGTCAGGTTTGTCCGGACAGCGACCTCCGTGAGGGTCATCACGGGGTGTTCGGTGTCGAACGCACGGATCACGGCCAGGCCGCGCGCCAGCGACTGCACGTACTGATCACTCGCCTGCGGGGCGGCCAGCATCTCTTGGCGTGCGTCGGTCATGGTTACCAATCCTACTGGCGCGGCGGGGCCTGGGAACGCTGCTACGTTGCTGCTTTGAGCGGGACCGGAACGAGTTCCTGGAGCTCCTCGAAGGTGCAGCCGAACGTTTCGCGGACCGTGACGCCGTCCGGACCCGTCAGGAACACTGCCTTGTCCGTATACACGCGGGTCACGCAGCCCACCCCGGTGAGCGGGTAGGTGCAGGATTCCACGATCTTGGACGCACCTTCGCGGGTCAGGAGCGTCATCATCACGAACACGTCCTTGGCGCCGGTGGCCAGGTCCATGGCACCGCCCACGGCTGGGATAGCGTCCGGGGCCCCGGTGTGCCAGTTGGCGAGGTCGCCCGTAGCGGAGACCTGGAACGCGCCGAGTACGCAGATGTCCAGGTGGCCACCACGCATGATCGCGAACGAGTCGGCGTGGTGGAAGTAGGAGGCACCCGGGAGTTCGGTGACGGGGATCTTGCCGGCGTTGATGAGGTCGCCGTCGATCTGGTCACCCTTGGCTTCCGGGCCCATGCCCAGCATGCCGTTCTCGGTGTGGAGCGTGATGTTCTGCTCCGGCTTGAGGTAGTTGGAGACCAGGGTGGGCTGGCCGATGCCGAGGTTCACGAACGAGCCCGGGGCGATGTCCCGCGCCACGAGTTCGGCGAGTTCGTCGCGGCCCAGGGGCTTATCAGAGGTCTGGATGCTGGTCTGGATGCTCATGGTCAGGCCACCTTCACGATGCTGTTGACGTAGATTCCGGGGGTGACCACGTTTTCCGGGTCGAGGCCTCCGGTGGGGACAATCTCGGACACCTGGACCACCGTGTGCTTGGCGGCGGCGGCCATGATGGGGCCGAAGTTCCGGGCCGTTTTGCGGTAAACGAGGTTCCCCACGCCGTCGGCCTTCAGCGCCTTAATCAGAGCGACGTCGGCGCGGATGGGGGTCTCGAAGACCTGGCCTCGGCCGTCGATGATCCGGGTTTCCTTGCCTTCGGCCAGCATGGTTCCGTAACCGGTAGGCGTAAAGAAGCCGCCGATGCCCGCGCCGGCAGCACGGATCCGCTCGGCCAGGTTGCCCTGCGGCACCAGCTCCAGTTCGATTTCACCGGCCTTGTACTTGGCGTCGAAGTGCCAGGAATCAGACTGCCGCGGGAAGGAGCAGATCATCTTCTTCACTCGGCCTTCCTTGATCAGCAGCGCGAGGCCCTGGTCACCCTGGCCGGCGTTGTTGTTCACCACGGTCAGGTCCTTGGCGCCGCAGTCCATCAGGGCGTCGATCAGTTCGAACGGCTGCCCGGCGTTGCCGAACCCGCCGATCATCACGGTGGAACCGTCCTTGATGCCGGCGACGGCCTCGTTGACGGTGTCTACAAATGTCAGCATTGCTCAGCCCTTCACTGGTTCTGCCGCCGGGGCGGCGGTCACATTTTCAAGCACGACGGCGAGGCCCTGGCCGACGCCGATGCAGATCGCGGCGACGCCCCAGCGCTCCCCCGAGGCCTGCAGTGAGCGGGCGAGGGTGCCCAGGATCCGGGTCCCGGACGCGCCCAGCGGGTGGCCCATTGCGATCGCCCCGCCGTGCCGGTTCACAATTGCGGGGTCGATGCCCCAGGCGTTGATGCACGCCAGGGACTGCGCGGCGAACGCCTCGTTAAGTTCGACGGCGCCCACCTGGTCCCAGCCGATGCCCGCCTTCGCGAGGGCCTTGTTCGCCGCCTCCACCGGGGCGTAGCCGAAGAACTGCGGATCGTTGGCGTGCGCGCCCCGGCCCGCGATGCGGGCCAGCGGTTCCAGGCCCAGGATCCCGGCGGCGTTTTCGGAGCCGATCCACGCCGCCGAGGCGCCGTCGGAGAGCGGGGAGGCGTTCCCCGCGGTCACCGTGCCGTTCTCGGCCCGGAACACCGTCTTCAACCCGGCCAGCTTCTCCGCCGAGGACCCGGCGCGGATCCCTTCGTCGCGGACCAGGTCAGTGCCCGGGACCGGGGTGACGAGGTTGTCGTAGAACCCCTCGTCCCACGCCGCGGCCGAAAGGTTGTGCGAGTCCGCCGCGAACCCGTCCTGCTGCTCCCGGGTCACCCCGTACTTCTCCCGCAACCGCTCGGTGGCCTCACCCAGGGAAATCGTCCACTCCGCCGGCATGGCCTTGTTCACCAGCCGCCAGCCCAGCGTGGTGGAGGCCAGGGTCAGGTCACCTGCCGGGTAGGGCTTTTCCGTCTTCGGCAGCACCCAGGGGGCACGTGACATCGACTCGGCCCCGCCCACCAGCATCAGCTCGGCGTCCCCGGCGTTGATCTGCCGCGAGGCGATGATCGCCGCATCCAGCGAGGACCCGCAGAGCCGGTTCACCGAGGTGCCCGGGATCGAGACCGGAAGGCCAGCGAGCAGGGTGCCCATCCGGGCGATGTTCCGGTTCTCTTCCCCGGCACCGTTGGCATTGCCGAACACCACCTCGTCGATCCGCTCCGGATCCAGCCCCGGCGCCCGCTTAACGGATTCCTTGATCACGTGCGCGGCCAGATCATCCGGACGGACCCCCGCCAAACCCGAGCCGAACTTACCGAACGGGGTGCGCACAGCGTCGTACACAAAAGCCTGATTCATTTTTACTGCCCGTTTCTTTCTGTATCGATGACGGCGTTGTCCATTTCATGGAATACCTGTTGCGCTGTCTTGAAAGCCGTATTCGCCGACGGAACCCCGCAGTAGATGGCGGTCTGGAGCAGGATTTCCTTGATCTCATCCCGGCTCAGCCCGTTGGTGAGGGCGGCCCGGATGTGCATGGCCAGCTCTTCCCAATGGCCGTGCGCCACCATGGCGGTAAGGGTCACCGCGGAGCGCATCTGGCGGGTCAGGCCGGGGCGGGTCCAGATGCCGCCCCAGGCGATCCGGGTGATCATGTCCTGGAAGTCCTCGGTGAAGGCGTCCATGTTGGCGGTGGCCCGGTCCACGTGCGCATCCCCCAGCACTTCGCGGCGGACCACCATGCCGCCGTCGTAAATTTCCTTGCTGGTGGCCGCCGGCTGGACCACGCCGTGCCGTTCGGCGCCTGGGGAGGTCATTTCGCGGCTCCGCGGGATTCGCTCCAGGAGATCAGGTTCCGCAGCAGTTCCGCCACATGGGCGGGCGCCTCGGCGGGGGCCAGGTGCGCCACTCCCTCAAGTGTCACGGCGTTCGCGGTGCCGCCGCCGGCGGTGATGCCGGCCACGATCTCTTCAGCGAACGACGGCGGCACAACAGTATCTGCCGCGCCCGCCACAGCTTGGGTGGGGACGGTAATGCTGCCCAGTTCGGCCCGGACGTCATACGCGGCCAGCGCCTCACAGCAGTAGGCGTAGCTGAAGCGGTCGGCGTCGCGCAGCGAGTGCAGGAGGCGGCTGCTCAGCTCCGGATCCCGGTCCATAAAGCCGGGGGCAAACCAGCGCTCAGCCGAGCCCTGGAGCACCACTGGCGTCCCCAGCTTCCGGACGGTCTCGGCGCGCTCCAGCCAGCCTTCGGGGGTGCCGATCTTCGCGCCGGAGCACTGCACCGAGAGGCTCTTGAGCCGTTCGCCGTGCTTGATGCCCAGCTGCAGGCCGGTGGCTCCGCCGAGCGAAACACCGGCGTAGTGGAAGGCTTCACCAGGGGCGATCGAGTCCACCAGGTCCACCACGGAATCCGCCAGCGCGGCGACGTCGAACGGCTCAGTGGCTGCCGGCGAAACACCGTGGCCGGGAAGGTCCCAGGCCACGACGTCATAGTCGTTGCCCAGCAGGGACGCCGTTGCGGTCCACAGGATCGAGGAAGTGCCCAGCGAGGGTCCCAGCACCAGGAGGGGGCGTTCGCCCAGGGGTCGCTGGGGCGAAAGCAGGACTGCCTTCAGGGTTGGATTAGCCACGGTTGGCTCCGTTCGCGTTGGGGTTGGGGTTGGGGTTCACAGGTGACCCGGGGTCTGAAAAAGGTTTGGCCGGTGCAGCAAAGTCCGGGTAGGCAGCCAAGATGCGCCGGGAGATGCCGCCCGCCTGGCCGAGGTAGTTGGCCGGGTCCAGCAGTTCGTCCAGCTGTTCATCGGGCAGCCGGTCCGCCGGAGCGGCAGCGCGGAGCAGCCGGCGGTACGTGCCCGCCTGCTCTGCAGCCGGGACCTGGAGGGTCTGGTCCACCACAGCCTGGAGCTGCTCCTTGCCGGTGCGGCCGTCCTTGGCCTCCAGCAGCGGGGCCACGGCGGCACCCACACCTTCGGCCAGGAGCAGCGGGCTGGCGAGGTCCAGGTTGCGGCGCATGGCGGCCGGAAAAACCTGCAGGCCTTCGGCGAGCTCCCGGAGGTGGCCTGCTGCGCCCAGGGCAAGCTGCAGGAGCTGGCGGAGGGCCGGCCATTCCGTGTGCCAGGCACCGTCGGGGCGTTCGTCGTTGAAGTTGGCAGCAGCCAGGTGCAGCTGGGCCACCAGCTGCGGCGCCTGGAGGGCGGCACTGCGGATCAGGACGGACAGGACCGGGTTCTGTTTCTGCGGCATCGCCGAGGACACACCGCGTCCGGCGGCCCGTGGTTCGGCCAGCTCGGCGACCTCGGGCCGGCTAAGGAACAGGACATCGGCCGCGATCTTGCCGGCGGCGTCCAGCACCGTGGCCAGCGCATTACCCAGGGACGTGACGGCCAGCCGGTTGGTGTGCCACGGTGCCGGCGCTGACGCAAGCCCCAACTGCGCGGCGAGAGCGTCAGCGAGGTCAAAGGGATCTTTTGCGGCTCCCGTGGTCAGCACGGTGCCGGCGGCCAAGGTACCTGCCGCACCGCCGAACTGCACCGGGAACTCCGTGCGTTCCAGCTGCCGTCCCGCCGCGGCCAAACCGTAGAACCACTGTGCTGCCCGGAGTCCAAAGGTGAAGGGCAGGGAGTGCTGGGTCAGGCTGCGGCCCACCCCCAGCGTGTCCGCATGCTGCTCCGTCAAGGCCGCGAGCGCCGTCGTCGTGCATTTCAGGTCCGCGAGCAGCGCCTCAACGGTGTTGCGGGCGAGCAGCATGAGGGCAGTGTCCAGCACGTCCTGGCTGGTCAGCGAGGTGTGGATGGCTTTCCCGGCCCCGATGCCCGCGGTATCCAGCGCCGAAACCTGCTTCCGCAGGTCAGCGAGAAGCGGGATCACGGGATTGCCGCCGCCCTGGGCACGGAGCGCGATGTCTGCCACGTCGTAGCGGCCCGCCTCGGCAGCGGAGGCCACGACGGCGGCGGACCCGGCAGGTGCCAGATCAGCCGCCTCGAGCACCGCGGCCCAGCCCGACTCGACGGCGAGAATCGCCGCCAGCACCGCACGGTCCCCCGTCAGCACCCGCACCAGGGGCGAGGCTGACACGGGACTCAGCAGGCCGGCGTCGCCATCAGCGTCGGCTCCGTGACCCAGGGCAGCAGCCGTCACTGGAAGTCCAGGAAGACTGTTTCGCCCTCACCCTGCAGCCGGACGTCCCAGGTGAGTCCGCCGTCGGCGTCGCGGCGGGCGATCAGGGTCTTGCGCCGTTCCGGATCCAGCGAGGACAGCAGCGGGTCCTTGGCCAGCGCCTCCTCATTCTCCGGCAGGTAGATCCGGCTGAAGAGGCGGTTGGTCAGGCCGCGGGCAAAGATGGCGACGGCGATGAACGGTGCCGCGCGTTCCTCGGTGGGTCCGGGGTTGACCGTGGTGAACGTGTAGATGCCGCTGTTGCCCACGGAACTGCGGCCGAATCCTGTGAAGGTGTAGCCGTCACGGACCAGCGATCCGGTCCGGTCCACTACTTTGCCGTCGGAATCGGGCTGCCAGATTTCCAGGATGGCGTCCGGGACGGTGGCGCCGGAGCCGTCGTACACGGTGCCCTGCAGGCGGATGGAGCCGGGCGAGCCGGGGGCCAGCAGTTCGCGGTCCTTTTCGTACGGGAGGGCGTAGCCAAAGAACGGGCCAACCGTCTGGCCGGGCGTGGGGGTGAGTTTGGTCTGGTTGCTCATGTGCCTGTCCTCTGCCTATTCGCTCTGGTCGCCTGCAGTACCGAGGGCTTCGTTCTCGGTCCAGGTCCGCTTGGAACCGGTCAGGACGATGTCCCAGTTGTAGCCCAGGGCCCACTCGGGCTCGGTGAGGTTGTGATCGTAATCGGCCACCAGGCGGTCCCGCGCATCCTGGTCCACGATGGTCTGGTAGATGGGGTCCAGCGGGAAGAGCTGGTCGCCGGGGAAGTACATCTGGGTGATGATGCGCTGGGTGAACTCGGTCCCGAACAGCGAGAAGTGGATGTGCGCCGGGCGCCAGGCGTTCAGGTGGTTCTTCCAGGGGTAGGCGCCGGGCTTGATGGTGGTGAAACGGTAGGAGCCGTCCGGGCCGGTGATGCAGCGGCCCACGCCGGTGAAGTTGGGGTCCAGCGGGGCCGGGTGCTGATCGCGCTTGTGGATGTAGCGGCCGGCAGCATTGGCCTGCCAGATCTCCACCAGCTGGCCGGCGACGGGCCGGCCGTCGCCGTCGAGCACACGCCCGGCAACAATGATCCGCTCGCCCTGCGGCTCGCCGTTGTGCTGGATGGTCAGGTCCGATTCCAGGGCGTGGACGTCCTGGTGGCCGAACGCCGGCGAGTAGAGCTCGATGGTCTCCGGATCGGCGTGGTGCAGGTCCTTGGTGGGGTGCCGCAAGATGCTGCTGCGGTAAGGCGGGTAGTCCAGCCGGGGCTGGATCTCCGCCGGAGTGCCGCTCTTCAGTGCCTTAGCGTAGGCCTCCTTGATGGCATTGATCTCGTCACTGAGATCCTGCTGTGTCTCCACTGCTGCGTCCAGGGGGGCGTGCCCCGCCTTCGGTTCGGCAGCGGGTACAAGCTCGTCCGTCTCAAGCTCGGCTTTGGTTTCTTGCGTCACGGCTGGCTCCTCTCGTTCTGTTCGGTGGTGCTGTTCTGCTCTGGTTTAGTGCGGGTCAGGTGGTGCGGCTCAGGTGGTGCGGCTTAGTTGGTCGTACTGGACGGCGTGCCGCACGGGCGCGTTGGGGGCACCGTAGCCGTCGTAGGCTCCGCGGCGTTCCACCATTTCGAAGAACACGCTGCCCACGGTGGCGGTGTAGAAGTGCAGGAACTCGCCGTCGGCGTCGCGGTCATAGAGGAGGTTCAGCTCCTGCAGCGTGGCCAGGAAATCCGGGGCCAGGCCAAAACGGGCGGCCAGGTCCTCGTAGTAGTTGGCCGGAATCTGAAGGAACTCCAGTCCGCGGGCTTTGCAGTCCCGCGCGGTGGCCACCAGATCGTCCACGGCGAAGGCGATGTGTTCCTGGTACGTCCGGCGCGCGCCCGTCCCGGAGGTTGACCCAGGTCCGGTGGCGCCGTCCTGCTGCATCAGCGGCGCGAGGTTCAGCACCAGCCGCACCGAACGGTCCACCGTGAGCATGACCTGCGAGCGCACCAGCCCGGTGGGGCTGGGCACCTCGGCGAACGGCTGCGGTTCGAGCGCCAGCGCGCTGGTGTAGAACAGGACGGCTTCATCGAAGTGCTGCCAGGGCTGGGCCAGGTTGACGTGGTCAATCACGGCGGTGGCACCGGGCGGCGGCACTTCCAGGCCTTCGCCGAACTCGCGTGTCCAGGCCGCGGTGCCATCGGGGCTGCCCTGGCACAGGAAAATTTCGGTGGAATCCGGGGCTGCGAAGCCCTGGAAAATTTCCTCGTTGGCCTGTGTCTTCCGCGGTACCGCGGGGGCCTTCAGCTGTTGGGCCCGGGCGGCGGCAATCACGGGAGACTCGACGTCGAACCCCAAAGCGGCGATGGCCGGCTCGGCGTGCGCGGGAGCCTGCTCGTTGATGATCACCCGTGCGTGGCCCATGGACCAAAGCTGCACATCCTTGGTGCGGTGCCGGCCGTTGAACTCGAAGCCCAGCTGGCCCAGGACCGTTTCGAGGACTTTCGAGTCAGCGGCCCGGACCTCGGCGAAGTTGTACCCCGCCGGCTCGGCAACCTGCGGCAGTGTGGCCAGTTCCATGGGATAACGACGGCGGCCAGCGGCCTTTGGAGCTGCGGCACCACTTCCCGCGGAACCATTGCCCGCGGAATCATTGCCGGCACCGGCGGTTGCCAGGACCGGGGCGTTGGCGTCCAGCCACTTGGCGCTCTGTTCCTCGAGCCAGATGAGCGAGCGCATGGCATCAACGGCCGTGCGCTCCAGGTCCGACTGGCGGAAGACGTCGTTAAAGATCTCCAGCGACACCGGTCCGCTGTAGCCGGCCCGCACCACGTGGCCCATGAACTTGGCCAGCTCAAACTGGCCCTCGCCCGGGAACACCCGGTAATGCCGGCTCCAGGACAGTACATCCATGGAAAGCTTGGGCGCGTCGGCAACCTGAACGAAGAAGATCTTCTCCGGACTAAACGCTTCAATGGGGGCGGTGTCCCAGTTACGGGAAAGGATGTGGAACGAATCCAGGCAGGTGCCCAGGTTGGGGTGGTCCACGGCTTCCACCAGCTTGTGGGCATGCTCGTAATCGCTGACGTACTTGCCCCAGGCCAGGGCCTCATAGGCCACCTTGACCCCGTGGTCCCCCGCGAGGGCCGCCAGGCGGCCCAGCTGTTCGGTGCGCAGGCTGTCACTGTCGATGCTGGCCGTGGCCACGTTGGAGCAGACCAGGATGGTGTCCATGCCCAGGCGCGACATGAGCTTGAATTTGGCTTCGGCCCGGCGCAGGTTGGCGGCGAGGAGGTCCTCTTCCACACTGTCGAAATCGCGGAAGGGCTGGTACAGGTCCAGGGTCAGGCCGAGGTCTGCGGCCATTTTCCGGACGTCCTCCGGCGCCAGCGGCGAAGTGACCAGGTCCTGCTCGAAGATTTCTATGCCGTCAAAGCCCGCGATGGCGCAGGCCTGCATCTTCTCCTTCAGGGTGCCGGAGAGGCAGACGGTGGCAATTCCGGTGCGCATCAGGCGGCCACCTCTTCAGCGGCCACGAGCTCCAGGAAGTGGCCGCGCATGCGGTCAGCGTCGGCCGTCAGCCCGGTGAAGATGCGGAAAGCATCCGCAGCCTGGCCAACAGCCATCCGCCCGCCGTCCAGGACATCACAGCCTCTGGCTCGGGCAGTCAACACCAGTTCGGTTTCGATGGGACGGTAGACAATGTCCGCCACCCAGTGCCTCGATTCGAGCAGGTCAAGATCCAGTGGGGTTCCCGGGTGGGCGGCCATTCCTACCGGGGTGCAGTGCACCAGACCGTCGGCGAGCGGCATCAGCTGCGGCAGCTCCGCCGTCGTACGTGCTGTGACGGTACTGCCCGGGAAGAAGCCGGCCAGTTCCTCGGCGCGGGCCGCGGCGCGGGCGGGATCGACGTCCACCAGGTCCAGCGTCTTCACGCCTGCCGTGAGCAGGGCGTAGGCGACGGCGGACCCGGCACCGCCGGCGCCAAGCTGGACCACGCGGTCAAGCTTGGCGTTGGGCAGTCCGGAGGCAAGGGCGGAGGCGAAGCCGGAAAAGTCTGTGTTGTGGCCAATAAACCGGCCGTCCTCGATCACCACGGTGTTCACGGCGCCCAGCTTGAGGGCGTCCGGGGAAACCTCGTGGAGGTGCTGAAGGACCAGCTGCTTGCACGGATGGGTGATGTTCAGGCCGTTGAAGCCGAGGCTGCGGGCGCTTTTGAGCAGGTCGCCTACAGCTTCGCCGGTCAGTCCGAGCTCCAGGAGGTCGATGGGGCGGTAGAGGTAGCGCAGGCCCTGCACATCACCTTCGCGTTCGTGCATGGGCGGGGTGAGGGACGGCATTACGCCATCGCCGACCAGTCCTACGAGGTAGGACTCAGTTCGATTGCTCATCCGGGCAGCTCCTTTGGTACGGCACCTGGCGGGCGGCGTCGCACTGGGCGGACGCGGCGGGCTGGGTGATAGGGATTACAGTACAACACTTGTTCACTTCTCGCACTGTTGTTCGAGATAAGAACAAAGGACGACGGCGGCGCCTGACTACGGGTCCCCGGCCGGCGGGGCCGCCCCCTCCCGGCCGGAGCCGCGCATCACCGCTGCGGCAGGCGGGCCGCCAGCTCGGCGGCGGCTTCCTGCAGCAGGGGAACGTGCGCCAGGAGGGCCTCCATGCTGAGGCGGAAAACGGGGACGGCCGTGGCCAGCGAGGCGAAGGCGTGGCCCTGGGGATTGAGCAGCGGCACAGCCACGGCCCGCATCCCGTTCTCGTTCTCCTCATCCATGACGGCGTAGCCCTGGCGGCGCACCTTCTCCATTTCCGTGCGGAAAACTGCACGGTCGGTGATGGTGTGCTCTGTGAGCGGCGCCAGCTCAAGCTCCTCGATCAGGCTTTCGCGCTCGGCGTCATCGGCGAAAGCCACCAGGGCTTTGCCCACCGCGGTTGCGTGAAGGGCGCCCAGATGACCAGGATCGCTGGTGACGCGGAAAGTCTGCGGACCGTCCACCTTGTTCACCGTCAGGTGGTGATGGCCGTCGCGGACACTCAGGATGGTGGCCTCGCCGGTCTGCTCGGTCACCCGCCGCAGGACCGGGAGCGCAGTTCCGGCAAAACCGTGATGGTTCGATACCCGCTGGCCCAGCTGGAAGATCCGGAGGCCCAGGTGGTAGCGCCGGCCGTCCGGCTCGTAGTCCACAAATCCGCCCCGCGTCAGCGACGCCAGCAGGCGGTAGGTGGTGCTGAAGGGGAGTTCGGCGCGGCGTGAGATATCCGCGGCGCTTGCACCGCGGGGCTCGTCACCCAGGAGGACCAGCAGCCCCAGGGCCTTCCCCACCATGTCGGTACGGTCCGCCTTGGCCGCCTTCGCCTCCGACTTTTCGCCGGCACCCCCGCCATTTTCCCCGGACCCGGCCGCAGCCCCAACGGAAGCTTCGTTCGGGTCAGTACTGACGCCGTCGGCTGTTGTGGTTTGATTCACACTCATGACTCGATGTTGCCACATCGTGGGAACAATTTCTAGATGGTGATTATTTTCTTGACAGGTGACCGTCCTCACAGTCATGATTGCTGTATCGCACAAGTAGCTCCCACCATGTGGCTACTGGTCCGGGTCTTTCACTGGACTCCAGCCGCACCGCGCCAGCCAACACCGTCGGCAGTGCGGCTGCGAACCCCCGATCCATCCGCGACAATGTCGTCACATCTAAGGAACTTCATGAGCCAGACACTTCCGTCCGCCGGGCCGGGCACTGTTGCCCCGGCCGGGACGCCCAAGAAAGCAGCCCTCGCCAGCTTCCTCGGCAGCGCCGTCGAATACTACGACTTCTTCATTTTTGGCTCAGCGGCCGCCCTGATCTTCCCGACGGTCTTCTTCCCGGATGCCGGGGCCAACGCGGCCGTTATGTCCTTCGCCACCTTCGGATTCGCTTATGTGGCGCGGCCCGTCGGTGCAGTCATCCTGGGCCACTTCGGTGACCGCGTTGGCCGGCGGAAAGTCCTGATGTTCACCCTGCTGCTGATGGGCGCCTCGACGTTCCTGATCGGCTGCCTCCCCGATTTCAACACCGTGGGCTGGTGGGCTCCGGCCCTCCTGGTGCTGGCGCGCCTTTGCCAAGGCCTCTCCGCTGCAGGCGAGCAGGCCGGCGCCTCCTCCATGACGCTGGAACACGCACCGGACAACCGCCGTTCCTTCTTCACCTCCTGGACCCTCACGGGCACCCAGGGTGGCCAGATCCTCGCCGCTCTCGTCTTTATCCCCGTCCTGGCCCTCCCGGACGAGATCAAGTTCGGCATCGGCTGGCGCATCCCGTTCTGGCTCAGCGCCGTGGTGGTGCTGGTGGCCTTCTTCATCCGCCGCACCCTGCACGAACCGCCGGCTTTCGAGGAAGCGCAGAAGACCGCCCAGATCTCCAAACTCCCCGTCGCCGACCTGCTCAAGGGCCACTGGCGCGACGTCCTCCGCGTCATTGCCTGCGCCTTCATCGCCGCAGTATCCACCGTGTTCGGCACACTGGCCATCACCTATGCCAAGACCGTCGCCGGCGTTGACGGCACCACTACCCTCTGGCTCGTTGTCGGCGCCAACCTGGTGGCCCTCGGCACCCAGCCGCTGTTCGGCATGCTGGCCGACAAGATCGGCCGCAAGCCGGTCTTCATCTACGGCGCCGTAGCCAGTGCGGTCCTCACCCCCGTGTTCCTGTTGAGCCTGGAGTCAGGCAGCGTGCCCCTGATGTTCCTGGCTGCGATCGGCTTCTTCTCCTGCGGCTACGCAGCCTCGAACGCCGTCTGGCCGTCCTTCTACGCCGAGATGTTCAGCACCAAGGTCCGCTTCTCCGGCCTGGCCATCGGCACACAGCTGGGCTTCCTGATGGCAGGATTCGCACCGGCCATCGTTGCAGCCATGGGTGGCATCCGGCCCGGCGGCTGGGTCCAGATCAGCATCTTCACCGCCGTGATCTGCGGTATCTCAGCAATCTCCGCCCTCACCGCCAAGGAAACCTTCAAGGTCCCCACCAAGCAGCTCGGCCTCAAGTAGATCCTGTGGGGGACGGCTGCCCGCTCGTTCCTCCCCGGTTTTCCTCCCCGGTTGCTTGACCGGTTGCTTTACCGGAATGCCCGGCGCGTCCACGGACGCGCCGGGCTTTTCCGTGTTTTTGCTCGGACCGGGGAGGCTTTCCGTGTCCGGCGGGACCAAAGCAGCTGGAGCGTCATGTAGCAACGCGCGGCTGTCCGGCAGCCCACAACACCGCAGGGAAAGCAGAGGCCCCGGGGAAAGTGGAAGAGTACGACGGCGGACGGCCAGCAAGTGCCAAACGCTCGCCTTTTCGCTGGCGCTCGGCTCTTCCCTCTCCCCTCGGCTTTCCACTCGCCCAGCCGTTCTGCCGGGCGAATTCCGGTCTTCGGGCCGGGGCCCGCATCCCGAAGCGTTAATGTCAGACCCACCTGTGATGATGAATTCATGGGAACAAGCGCGGTGGTGGCGGGGGCTTTGGCGGCGATCAATGCCGGCTTCGCTGTGCTTGCCGCCGTGGTCACCGAGGCCCGTGTGGGAGCGGATTCCGGGACGGTTTCCCTTGCGGATGCCGGGACGGATTCCGGCTTGGATTCCGGTGCTGATCCGGCGGCTTGCCTGGCCGAGGATTGCCTGGAGATCCTCGCCGGGATCGCGGGATCGGAGCCCCGGTTGGCCGCTGTGAAGGCTCTCGCTGCCGCGAAATACGTGGAAACCGCGGCGTTGATCGCTGGTCCCTGCACCGCGCCCGGGGACGCTGCAGGGCAGGAAATGGCGGTCCGGGCAGAAATCGCCTGCGTCCTGACCATCGGCGAGCGTGCCGCCGGTGCCCTGCTGGGCCAGGCACAGATGCTCACCACCGCCCTGCCGCTGACCCTGGCCGCCCTCCAGGCAGGGACCATCTCCTGGCAGCACGCCCGGGTCATGGTGGACGAAGCCGCCACCCTTGACCCCCAAGGTGCTGCCGGGCTGGAAGCACACTTCCTGGACCCCGGCCCGGACACCCCGGACCGGGCCCGGGCCTGCCCTGCAGGACAAATGCCGGCGTTCCGGTTCCGGGCCAAGGCCCGGACCTGGCGCGAACGCCACCACACCGAGAGCATCGAGGAACGCCACGCCAAGGCCGTCCTGGACCGCAGGGTCGAATACACCCCGGACCAGGACGGGATGGCCTGGATCTCCGCCCACCTCCCGGCCCACCAGGCCGCAGCGATCTGGAACCGGACCACCGCCATCTCCCGCGGCCTGCAGGGCCCCGGGGAATCCCGCACCCTCACCCAACTCCGCGCCGACACGTTCGCCGCCGCACTCCTGACCACCGGCACCCCGCACACCACCGGCACCCCGCACACCACCGTGAAAGCGTCCGGCACCTGGGAAGAGTCCGGCACCGGGGAAGGCCATGATCCCGGCAAGGTCCCCACCCCGCGGGCGCAGGTCCTGGTCACGGTGTCGGTGTTCGCCCTGCTCGGTGCCACCGATGAACCCGCGATGCTCGACGGGTACGGGCCGATCCCGGCCTCGATGGCCAGGGAACTGGTCGCCAACGGGGCCGA
The DNA here is from genome assembly GCF_049895945.1 of Pseudarthrobacter sp. DSP2-3-2b1. NCBI lineage: Bacteria > Bacillati > Actinomycetota > Actinomycetes > Micrococcales > Micrococcaceae > Pseudarthrobacter > Pseudarthrobacter sp. DSP2-3-2b1. Next base: position 85,665 of record NZ_JAFCTI010000015.1, read on the forward strand.
GTCCTTCTACCGGGTCCTGGTTGATCCCCGGGACGGGGCACCGCTGGAGATCGGCCGGACCAGCTACCGGCTCACCAAAGCCATGAAACATGCCCTTCACCTCCGGGACGGCAAATGCACCTTCCCCGGCTGCAACAACCAATCTCTGGACAACGACACCGACCACCTCATCGCCTGGGCCCACGGCGGAACCACAGGCATCAGCAACCTCGCCCAGCTCTGCCCCAAACACCACCACCTCAAACACGGCACCGGCTGGACACCCACCACCGCCGCCAGAAACCAACCACCTGGCTGGACCTCACCCACCGGCCGGCGCTACAAAGCCGAACCCCACGACTGGGAACCACCCCACTGGCCCCAACAACCCCAACAAGAACAGGGCCCCGGTCCCGGCCATCCCGACTTCATCCAGGTGGGCCTCTCCCTCGGAGAAGACGGAATCGAACGGTTCCTCCACACCGCCAGCTGAAGGATCACTCACGCCCGGGCGTCCGTCCCGGGGAGTCCGGGCCTTTAGCCGCGGCGGCTGGCCGGACTGCCTGCTCTGGCCGGCCTGCCTACACTTGCCCCGACTGGCAGGGCTGACGCCCCCCGCGCCTACTGTTGGCCGGTCTGCAGCACGGAAGCCAGGTCGAAATTAACAGGTTCCTCGAGCTGGGCGTAGGTGCAGGATTCCGGGTCACGGTCCGGACGCCAGCGGTTGAACTGGGCTGTGTGGCGGAACCTCTCGCCCTCCATATGGTCGTACCTGACCTCCACCACCAGGTCAGGCCGCAGCGGAACAAAGGACAGGTCCTTCCCTGCGCTCCACCTGCTGCCCTCGGCCTTCCGGGGCGTCCGTTCGCCTTCCTCCTGCTTCGCCCAGGCCCAGGGATGTTCGTCAAAATCCGTAACCAGCGGCTGGAGCTGTTCGAACAATTCCTGACGGCGTTTCATCGGGAAGGCGCCGATCACCCCCACGCTGGCCAAGGCGCCGTCGTCCTTGTACAACCCGAGCAGCAGCGAGCCGATCGCGTCCGGACCGCTCTTGTGCACCCGGTAACCGGCCACCACGCAGTCAGCAGTGCGCTCATGCTTAATCTTGAACATCACCCGCTTGTCCGGCTGATAGCTGCCGCCAACAGGCTTGGCCACGATCCCGTCCAGGCCCGCGCCCTCGAATTGCTGGAACCACTGTTCGGCGAGTTCCTTGTCCCGGGTGGCGGCGGTGAGATGGACGGGTGCCTTGCTGGCGGCGAGCGCCTCCTCCAGTGCCGCGCGGCGCTCGGAGAAGGGGCGGCCGGTGTAGTCGTCGTCGCCCAGGGCCAGCAGGTCGAACGCTACAAACTTGGCCGGGGTCTGTTCCGCCAGAAGTTTGACCCGGCTCGCGGCCGGGTGGATGCGCTGCTGGAGGGCATCGAAGTCCAGCCGGTCCCCTGCGGCGCCCACCAGGACGATTTCGCCGTCCACCACGCAGCGCGGCGGCAGGTTCTCCTTCAGGGCCTCCACCAGCTCAGGGAAATATCTGGTCATGGGTTTCTCGTTGCGGCTGCCGATCTCCACCTCATCCCCGTCGCGGAAAATGATGGACCGGAAGCCGTCCCACTTTGGTTCGTAGCTCAGGTCGCCGTCCGGCACACCGCTGACGGATTTGGCGAGCATGGGCGAAACGGGAGGCATCACGGGAAGGTCCATAGTGCCCATTCTTGCCCGGCCACGGCGGCGGCGAAAGGCCTTCGGCGGCAAAAGCCCAGTTGAGGGCCTCGACACTGCCCACTGCGGGACGGTAGACCTTAACGATGCCCACTATCGGATTTCACGCTTCCCATGAACAGATCAGTCCCGGACAGCTGCTCAAGGACGTCCAGCACGCCGAGCAGGCCGGCTTTGACGCCGCCATGTGCTCGGACCACATCGAGCCGTGGTCGGCCAGGCAGGGGCATTCAGGTTTCGCCTGGTCCTGGCTGGGCGCCGCGCTGGCCACAACGTCTTTGAAACTCGGTGTGGTGACGGCCCCCGGCCAGCGTTACCACCCGGCCATCATTGCCCACGCCTCGGCCACCTTGGCCAGCATGTTCCCTGGCCGGTTCTGGCTGGCCCCGGGAAGCGGCGAGAACATGAACGAGCACGTCACCGGCGATGCCTGGCCGCCCAAGGAAACCCGGCAGCAGCGGCTTGAGGAGTGCGTGGAGATCATTCGGCGGCTGCACCGCGGCGAGGAAGTGACCCATCACGGGCTGGTGACCGTGGAGCAGGCCCGGATCTGGGATGTCCCGGAGCCTGCCCCGCAGCTGATCGCGCCGGCCATCAGCGTGGACACCGCGCGCCGTGCGGCGGGCTGGGCGGACGGTCTGGTGACGGTGAACCAGCCTGCAGAAAAGCTGACGGACATGCTGGCCGCCTACCGGGAGCACAGCGGCAAGGGCAAGGCGGTGCTGCAGGTCCACTTGTCGTGGGCTCCGCGGGAACAGGACGCCGTGGCATTCGCGATGGACCAGTGGCGCACCAACACCTTCGCCCCGCCCGTCCCGTGGGATCTCCCCACGGCGGGACATTTCGACGCCGTCAGTGCCCACATCGGCGAGGATCAGGTCCGCAAAGCCGTGAACGTCTCGGCCAGCCTGCAGCAGCATGCCGAGTGGCTTGCCGGCTACGCGGACCTCGGCTTCGATGAGCTGTACCTGCATTTCGTGGGGCAGGACCAGACCCCGTTCATTGACGCCTTTGCGGCCGATGTCCTGCCGCAGCTGCGCCCCAAACCTCCGCTGGGGTCACCCGCGCTGGAATCCCCAGCACTTGCGTCACCCGCGCTGGAGTCACCCGTCAAGGAGACCACCCCATGAGAATCGCTGAAACGTCGGACCTCTGGTGGAAGAACGCCGTCATCTACTGCCTGGACCCGGAAACCTTTTTCGACGACGACGGCGACGGCACCGGGGACTTCGCCGGTCTCACCCAGCGCGTGGACTACCTCGCAGCCCTGGGCGTCACCTGCATCTGGCTGATGCCGTTCTACCCGTCCCCGGACCGGGACGACGGCTACGACATCACCGACATGTACGGCGTGGATCCCCGCCTCGGAACGCTGGGGGACGTGGTTGAGTTCATCCGCACCGCAAAGGACCGGGGCATGCGGGTGATCGCGGACTTCGTCATCAACCACACCTCGGACAAGCACCCCTGGTTCAAGGAATCCCAAAAGTCCGTGGACAACCCCTACCGCGATTACTACGTGTGGCGTAAGGACACTCCCCCGGACACGTCCGAACAGGTGGTGTTCCCGGGCGAGGAAACGTCCATCTGGACGCAGGACAAGGCCACCGGCGAGTGGTACCTGCACATGTTCGCCAAGCACCAGCCGGACCTGAACGTGGCCAACCCGAAGGTCCGGGACGAGATCGCCAAGTCCATGGGTTTCTGGCTGCAGATGGGGCTTGATGGTTTCCGGCTGGATGCGGTTCCGTTCTTCCTGGAACTGCAGGGCGTATCCAAGGATGATGCGGCGAAGATCGATCCGCACGACTACCTGGCCGCCCTGCGCAGCTTCCTGAACCGGCGCAGCGGGAGCGCAGTGCTCCTGGGCGAGGTCAACCTCCCGTACAAGGAGCAAGTGAAGTACTTCGGCGGGCAAGAGGGCAACGAGCTGAACATGCAGTTCGACTTCCTGACCATGCAGAACCTGTACCTCTCCCTGGCCAGGGAGGATGCCCGCCCGTTGGCCAAAACCCTCGCCGGCCGGCCCGCCATCCATCCGGATAACCAGTGGGCAATGTTCGTCCGCAACCACGACGAACTGACGCTGGACAAGCTCACCGACGACGAGCGTGAGGAAGTATTCGCGGCATTCGGCCCGGACCCGGACATGCAGATGTACGGACGGGGCCTCCGGCGCCGCCTCCCGCCGATGCTCGACGGCGATCCCGCCCGGCTGCGCATGGTCTACTCGCTGATGTTCTGCCTGCCCGGGACACCTGTCCTTTTCTACGGCGAGGAAATCGGCATGGGTGAAGATCTCCGCGCGGAAGGCCGCTCGGCCGTTCGTTCGCCGATGCAGTGGAATGAAACGGACAACGGCGGATTCTCCACCGCACCCGCGGACAAGTTGGTGGCGCAGGTCGTGGAAGGCTACTTCGGGCCGAAGAACATCAACGCAGCGCAGGCCGTGAGGGACCCCGATTCCCTATGGAATTTCATCGCCACGCTCATCCGGCGCTACCGGGAGAGCCCCGAGCTCAGCTGGGGCGACTTCGAACTCATCAAGCAGCCAGATCCGGGGGTCCTCCTGCACAGCTGCACGCGCGCCGGGTCAACAATGGTCCTGGCCCACAACCTGGCCGCCCAGCCGGCCGCGGTCACAGCGAAGGTCTCCTCGCCGGAAAATCCCAATGAGACGTTCGGCGGCGCCATCCTGCTGGATCTGCTCGACGGCGGCAATGTGCCGTTGGAGGCCGACGGCGGTTTCACCGTTGAGTTGGGCCGTTACGGCTACCGCTGGTTCAGGATCCAGCGGCCGGGGGACCGGCGCATCTGAAAGATGCCGCATCTCAAAGGATCGACGCATCTGAAAGGATCGACGCATGGGCACAATGCAGCACTCCAGCAAACTCCAGCACGTCCGGTACGAACTGCTGGGGCCGATTTCCCAGGCTGCCAAGAAGTTGGAGGCCGAAGGGCACCGGATTCTGAAAATGAATCTCGGGGACACCGCACCCTTCGGACTGGAAGCTCCCGAATCGGTGGTGGTGGACATGATTCATCATCTACGGGGCGCCCAGGGCTACAGCGATCCCAAAGGCATTTTCTCGGCCCGCACCGCCATCTCGCAGCACTACCAGAACCGCGGCCTGATGCAGATCGGCGTCGAGGATATCTTCATCGGCAACGGTGTGAGCGAGCTGATCTCCATGTGCCTGCAGGCGTTCATGGAAAACGACGATGAGATCCTCGTCCCCGCCCCGGACTACCCGCTGTGGACAGCCGCCGTGAGGCTCACAGGGGGCAAACCGGTGCACTACCTGTGCGACGAGGCAGAGCAGTGGTGGCCGGACATGGCCGACGTCGAGGCAAAGATCACCCGGCGCACCAAAGGCATTGTGATTATCAATCCGAACAACCCCACGGGTGCCGTGTACCCGCGGCACATCCTGGAGCAGTTCGCGGCCCTGGCCCGCAAGCACAACCTTGTCCTGTTCTCCGACGAGATCTACGAGAAGGTCCTCTACGAGGAGGCGCAGCACATCCATACGGCGGCAGTAGCGGAAGACGTCTGCTGCCTGACCTTCAGCGGGCTGTCGAAGGCCTACCGCATGCCCGGGTACCGGGCGGGCTGGGTGGCCGTCACCGGACCAATGGCGGCCACGGCGAACTACCGGGAAGGGCTGGAACTGCTTGCATCGCTGCGGCTGTGCGCGAACGTCCCCGCCCAGCATGCAATCCAGACCTGCCTTGGCGGTTACCAAAGCATCGATGCTCTGGTCCGGCCCGGCGGCAGGCTGCGGGAACAGCGCGACCTCGCCTTCAACCTGCTGACGGCAATCCCCGGCGTCACGTGTGTCCCCGCCGCAGGTGCCATGTACCTCTTTCCCCGCCTCGATCCTGAGCTTTACCCGATCCGGAGCGATGAGGAATTTGTCCTTGATCTCCTCCGGGACCAAAAGATCCTCGTCTCGCACGGATCCGCCTTCAACTGGCCTGCGCCTGACCACTTCCGCTTCGTCATTCTTCCCACCGTGCTGGAAATCGAGGAGGCGGTCCGCAGGATCTCGACGTTCCTGGCCGCCTACCGCACCCGATCGGCGGCCAAAGCGCAACGGCCCGGCAACACTTCGGCCGGAGAACTAACCGGCCCCTAACGCTGAGGAAACGCGGCCGCAACATTGCCCCGCCACACTGGAAGAGCCGGCAAGCGCAGGCACCAGCTCCAGCCAGGAGGCCCCCATGTTGAAGGAAGCCAGAACCCATGTGACACGAGTCCGCGCCCTGGACCAGCTCCACCGAGGCGACGAAATCGAGGCGCGGCTGTCCGTCGGCCCCAGCTACGACGATGTGGTCATCCGGCGCGGCAGCGTCCAGGAAACCGCACCGGGCATCGGAGTGGTGTGGATCATGGACCACCACACGGGAATGCGCAAGGCAATCAACACCGAGGAATGCCGGATCTGGCGAATCGCCTGACCCGGCTTCTCAAGCAACATTTCAAGCACAGGCAGTGACAGTCAGCGGCGCTGGCCATAGCGGGTGTAGTCAGTAAGGACTGCCCGCCGGCCAGCGCCAGCAGCCAGCAGCTAGCAGAAAATCGTTCCTGCCTCCTGCTTTTACTCTGGATCCGGCCGTGACAGTGAATGCAGCCAGCCACTGAGGTGAAAAACTCCGTCGCGCCGGGACCACTGACGAACAGGTCCGCCATGTGGGGCGACTGGTCCAGCAACGCGCACGAGTCCCGCCACGATGCCTGCTCACGCCGCCAGTTGGTGAACTCCGGGGTGACGGGAAAAGTGAAGGGCCGGGACCTGGCATTGCGCAACACCTCAACGGCACTGCCCTGCTGATCGATCGCGGACTGCAGGCCCTGGTTGGCCATGGCAATTCCCTCCTGTGGAATCCAGAACGGCAACGTTGCCGTCAGTTGTCCCCCCGCCACCTATCCCCCTGCCACCGACTGGATGATGAGCACCTCCTGGCCCGGAGCCACTTCAGTGTCCAGGCCTTGGAGCCGCCGCACTTCGTCGCCGTCCACGTAGATATTTACGAACCGCCGAAGTGCGCCGGTTTCATCCCGCAGGCGCCTGCCCAGCACCGGGTATCCTCCCGTGACCGCATCCAGTAGCGAAGCCACGGTCAGCGGCCCGGGGGCGGGAGCCGTCAGCACCGGCTGCCCGCCGGCCAGAGGCTGGAGGATGCTGGGCAGCACCACACTGATCTCAGGCACCGCTGACAGTTGCCCCTGAGAGTACGGCGGCCCGGACACACAGGACGTCCGGCAAGTGCGAAGCCACCTCGCGGAAGGTCTCCCCCTCATCGGCACTGGCGAATACCGTACCGCCGCGTGTGCCGAAGTAGACCCCTGCCGGTTCAGCCGTATCCACCGCGGCGGCGTCGCGCAGGACGCTGTTGTATTCGTGCCCTGGCAGTCCCGTGTCCAGCCTCTTCCAGGTACCGCCGGCGTCGTCCGTGCGGTGCACGGCAAGCTTTCCGTCAGGCGGGATCCGCTCGCCGTCGGCCTTCAGCGGGACAACCCATGCCGTTCCTTCGCGGCGCGGATGGGTCAGCATCACAAACCCGAAATCGGCCGGCAGGCCTTCTGCGATGGAGTTCCAGTTTTCCCCGTCATCGTCTGTGCGGTAGACGCCGTGGTGGTTCTGCGCGTAGAGCCGGCCGTCGACGGCGGCGTCGGCGGCAATTTTGTGGACGCACTGGCCGAATTCGGGGTTGGGATCCGGCATGAAGTAGGCCGAGATCCCCTTATTCCTGGGCTCCCAAGAGGTTCCGCCGTCGAGCGAGCGGTACACCCCGCCAGTGCTCATGGCGATGTGCACCTTGTCTCCGGTGGGGCTCACCACGATGGAATGGGCTGCGGCGCCGCCATAGCCGGCACCCCATTCGGTGCGGTGCGGGTGGTCCCAGAGCCCGCGGTTGAGCTCGAAGTGCTCGCCGCCGTCAGTCGACTTCCAGACGGAGATGGGTTCGGCTCCGGCCCAGACGACGCCGGGCCGCGACTCTGTGTCCGGGTAGATCTGCCAGATTCGTTCCACCGCAGCCCCGGTGCCCTCCGGAAAGGTGATTGCCCCGTGTTCCGGTTCGGACCATGTAGCACCCAGGTCATCGGAATGGGCAACTGTGGGTCCCCAGTGCTCGGATCTGACGCCCACCATGATCCGCGTGCGGCCGTCCCGGGTATCAATGGCGATGCTGGGGATTTCAGCCATCAGGAAATGCGGGCCGGAAAAGGACCACTGCTGCCTGTCCTGGCTCGTGGCCAGCCACAGGCCTTTTTTGGTCCCAATTGCTAAGACAAAACTCTCTGCGGTTGCCATGCACCCCATGCAACCACCGCGCACGGGCAGCCGCAACGCTTTTCTTCGCTATGTGGAGTGGCAGCGTGCAGCGGGGTGCCCTTGGCAGGGGCCAGCGGCTTCCCCTTAATCCACGAACTCGGACTGCGTCTCGATAAAATCCCAGTCAGCCTCGGTGAGGACCGCGACGGGCGTGCCCGGGTGGGGTCCACCGGCTTCGGCTATGCCCTGCAGGACAGGGAGCGGCAATTCCTCCGCCCGGAGATTCTCCCGCAGCCATTCCTTGCTTTCCAGGTTAAGATCCAGCCACCACATGAAGATTTCCATGACCCTCACGCACCTTTCATATGTTCCAACGTTAGGCTTGGGCCTCCCATCGTTCAAGGGGCCCTGAATCCGAGTAGCGCAATCCCTTTTCCGGGTACAGGCAGGTATCGCCGCAGGTCAACGCCATTCAAAGACGAGTACCCCCTACTCGCGACCCCGCAGCACCCGCACCCCTAGCCTGAAGTCATAAGCAAGCTGGCCATGCTGTTGGGGCATCGAGAGCCGTCGCTATCCCTCCACCATGGTCCGTTTCCAAAACAGACTGGGGAAAAAACCATGAAACGAGCCATCACAACTTTGGGGGTCGTGGGGCTGGCATTGTTCAGTGTCGCGGCACCGGCCTCCGCCGACAACGAAAAACTTGTCGATATCTGCCACGATTCCAAGGTCATCAGCGTCGCCCTAAATTCAGCGATCATCCAAGGCCACGTGCACAAAGACGACATCATCGCACCGAACGAATTCCTCCCTTCGGGATTCAACTGGACAGCTGACGGATTGACGAACTGCGGTGTGGTTGTTCCTCCCATAGACGAGGAACCCGTGAACGAGGAGCCTGTCGACGAAGAACCCGTGGACGAGGAGCCGGTAGACGAGGAGCCGTTCGACGAGGAACCGGGCGGAGAAACCGGCGGGACGGGTGACGAGACTGGCGGCCAAGATCCGACTCCAGTTCCAGTCGCCTTGACGCCGGCCGCTGTGACACCCGCACCCCCGGCGGCCGCTCCTAAGGCAGTTGCCAAGGTTCCCGCAGCAGCAGTCTCTGCAGTCAAGGGCACCAACCAGGGCTACAACGCGCAGACTTCCGTGGGCGGGGCGGGCGAAAGCACCACCTGGCTGGCCGGACTGGGCGTCCTGCTCGGTGCCGGTGCCTTGGTGGCACTGCGTCACAGGTCCCGCACGGAATCGCCGACGGCGGGCTGACGCCGCGGGTTGAGAGGATTCAGTCCGAGGGCGTCCCGTCGAACAAGGCGGGGCGCCCTCGGCGCATTCCCGGCCCTCGGACCGCAACCACACGAACCTAAACGTTCCGGAGAGGCCTTCCCGGACACAACAAGCTCATCTCCAAGGGGACACCATGCCGAAGCACTCCGGCCACCGCGGCGTCCTCGGGCGCGGGCTGCGCACCCGCGGGTGGAACCGGGGGGATCTTGCCATCCTGCTGTGCGGCATCCTCGGTTTCTTTTCCCTTACCTTCGGCGCCCCCCTGCTCAACCCCGCGGAACCTGCCCTGCCCGCGGCGGTAACATCGGCCGCACCGCTGGCCCCGCCGTCGGCCGTTCCCTGGCCCTTGTCTCTGGTGGGCGAGGCGACGGCGCCGGCGCCTGGGCCCGCATCCGGCGCGGCCGTAAGTGCCGCCGCCCCTGCCCTGCCCGATGCCTCTGCACCCGTCCGCATCCTTTATCCCTCAGCGGCAATGGACACCGCCGTCCACCCTTTGGAGCCGGACGCCTCGGCAGTTTCCAGCAGGACTCTCGTCCCGCCCACCACGATGGACGGGTACTGGCTGACTCCGTTCGGGACCCCTGGCAACGGCTCGGGCAACACTACGTACATCATCGGTCACAGTTGGGAAGGCAGGGATGCCCCCTTCAACCACCTCAGCTCGGCCGCAACAGTGGGCGACGAGTTCGACGTCGTCACAGCCACCGGCACCATCGCGTACCGCGTGGACAGCGTGACCACCTACGTGAAGTCCGGCCTCAAGGACAGCGACATCTGGGACATGGTTCCCAACCGCGTGGTCCTGATCAGTTGTTATACCGAAGACCCTTGGGGAAAGAACGTGGTGGTTTCGGCGTCGCCCGCTGTTCCCTAGCGGCCTGGCCGGGCAGGGAGCGCTCTGTTCAAGTGGCGGCGTGCAGGCTAAGAATGGGCATATGACTCCAGAACGATTCAATGGTCCGGCCCCGCTCCTGGTGGGGGTGATGCCCAAACAGCATCCCGAGGTGCTGAAGACGGCAGCAACGCTTGCGGCCAGGCTGTCCGCACCTCTGGTGTGCGCCTACGTGGACGAGGCCAGTTACCTGGTGGAATGGGATCCGGCCCGGTCCGCCCACCGGCTCTCGCTTCACCCGGAACAGAACGATGAGGATATCCGTGCGGTGACCAACGAGCTCAAGGCCGACATCGAACGGTCACTGGCCGCAGTCCCCGCCGGGAGCCCTCAGGTGGAGTGGACGTTGCGGACACTGGCGGGAGATCCTGCCCGTGCCCTGGCCAGGCTGGCCGCGGAAAGCAACGCCCCGATGATCATCGTCGGAACGTCCGAGAAAGGGTTGTCCCACCGGATTGCCGAGGCGCTGAACGGCTCCGTGGGTCACTGGCTCGCCCATCATCAAAGCCGGCCCGTGCTGGTGGTTCCCTACCGGCGGCCTGCACATGAGGACCGCGAATAAGCCCTCACTGGCGGCCGGGCGGCCTTTAAGGGTGCCGGTGAAGGCGGCTGGAGGTGCCGATTCAGGCGGCAGAAATAATAAAGCGAAAGTAGTTATTCGAGGTGGTAGCGGTCAGCCATACCGGCAAGTAAGCTGGTTCAAGTAGAGCGATCCGGCCAAGGTGCCGGGGAGAATCTGCCCAAAAGCTGCTCCGGAGTGCGTATCCCCCAATAACGCACTCCGGAGCTTTTTTGTGCTTCAAACAAAGAGCGGTTCGACGGCGGCACGCGCCTGGGTCAGTAAAGCTGATACCCCCAGGGGGTACTTGCCATATACCCCCACCGGGTATAGGCTGGCAGCATGGAAGCGACCCAAGCAGCAGTGCATGGCTACACCGCGAACAAGGATGCCTACCTTCGCAGGCTCAAGCGCATCGAGGGCCAGGTGCGTGGGATCGCCAGGATGGTGGATGAGGACAAATACTGCATCGACATCCTGACGCAGGTCGCCGCGGTCACCAAAGCACTCCACGCCGTGAGCCTGGGGCTCGTGGAAGAACATATCGGCCACTGCGTGGTCGGGGCCGCTGCGGAACCGGATGCCGGCCTCCGGGCTGAAGCAATCGACGCCAAGGTCAAAGAGGCATCGGAAGCCATCGGCCGTCTCCTGCGCTGACAGCCAGCAACAAGACAAGCCAAAGCCCGCCACCCGCGGGCACCTTACAAAGGAGCAAGCCATGAGCACCACCTCCACCACCGTCAGCGTTTCGGGCATGACCTGCGGGCACTGTGTGTCGTCCGTGAGCGAGGAACTTGAGTCACTCGCCGGGGTTGAAACGGTCGACGTCGAACTCAACGCGGGAGGCATCTCCACCGTCACCATTATCTCTGCCGAGGAACTGTCGCCGTCCGAGATCGGTGAAGCGGTGGCCGAAGCCGGCTACCTGGTTGTCGCCAACGACGCGTAAACGGCTGAAGATCCGGGAGCCCGCCGTGAGCACAGACCACCTTCAACAAGCCGGAACAAGGGTGCTTGAACTGGACATCGAAGGCATGACCTGCGCCTCCTGCGTCAACCGGGTGGAACGGAAACTCGGCAAGCTCGATGGCGTCCAGGCGTCGGTCAACCTCCCCCTCGAATCCGCCCAGGTCACGGTACCGGCCGCCATCACGGACCAGCAGATCGTGGACACAGTCAACGCCATCGGCTACACGGCAAAACTCCGCCAACCACCCACGCCCTACCCGGCCCCAAGTGCCAGCACCGCAACCGACGCACACGACGCACCGTTCGCTGCGTCCAAGCTGAAGCCGCGGCTGATTGTCGCGGCCGTCCTGACACTTCCGGTATTCCTGATCTCGATGATCCCTGCCCTGCAGTTCCCGAACTGGGGTTGGGTGGCGGGCGTGCTGGCGCTTCCGGTGGTCAGCTGGGCAGCGTGGCCGTTCCATCGGGCTGCGGCGATCAATGCGCGCCACCTTGCCTCCACCATGGACACCCTGGTCTCCATCGGCGTCTCGGCGGCCTACCTTTTCAGCGTCTGGCAGCTGGCGATCGATCCGCGCATGACCGAACACCCTGGCATGGCCGGCATGGATTCCGGCGCCCTGTACTTCGAAGTTGCAGCTGTGGTCACTACTTTCCTGCTCCTGGGTCGCTTCCTGGAGGCCAACGCCAAGCGGAAAGCAGGCGACGCCCTCAGGGCGTTGCTGAACCTCGGGGCGAAGGACGCCACCGTCCTGCGCGACGGCACTGAGCATAAAGTCCCGGCCGGCCAGCTCCGGGTGGGCGACGTTGTGGTGGTCCGCCCGGGTGAGAAGATCGCTACCGATGGTGTGGTGATTGATGGCAGCTCCGCGGTGGACGCCTCCTTGTTGACCGGCGAGTCGGTTCCCGTAGAGGTGGGGCCGGAAAGCAAGGTCACCGGCGCCACCATCAACACATCCGGGCGCCTGCTGGTCCGCGCCACGCGGGTGGGCGCCGAAACCACGCTTGCCCAGATGGCACGGCTGGTGTCGCAGGCCCAAACCGGCAAGGCTCCCATCGCACGCCTCGCCGACAGGATCAGCGCCGTCTTCGTCCCTGTGGTGCTGGTCATCGCCGTGCTCACCTTCGTGCTGTGGCTTGCCTTCAGCGGCCCCGGGGTTGATGGCTCCGAACTCCTCGCGGCCTTTACCGCAGCGGTTGCCGTCCTGGTTATCGCCTGCCCCTGCGCCCTTGGCCTGGCCACGCCGGTGGGGCTGCTCACCGGAACCGGCCGCGGGGCCCAATTGGGCATCCTGATCAAGGGTCCCCAGGTCCTGGAAGACACCCGCACAGTGGACACCATCCTGCTCGACAAGACGGGGACCGTGACCACTGGCAAACTCGCCGTCGACAACACTGTGGTTTTCGACGGCTACCACTCCACGGACGTACTGCGCCTCGCCGGCGCGGTTGAAGCAGCGTCGGAGCATCCGATCGCGCACGCGATAGCAGCTGCCGCGTTCGACGGCGGGCGCCCGCCCGCCGTCGAAAACTTCCGTTCAGCACCGGGCGGCGGTGTCGAAGGAACCGTGGAGGGGCAGGTTGTCCTGGCGGGCCGGACCGGCTGGCTCACGGACAACGGAATCCGCATCTCGGCCAGCCAGCAGCAGGCCCTCGCGGCAGCGGAGGCGACGGGCGCTACGGCCATCTGGGTGGCGGTGAACGGCGCACCTTCGGGCCTCATCAGCCTCCGCGACACCATCAAGCCGGGATCCGCGGCCGCCATCGCCAGGCTTAAAGAGCTGGGCTTGCGGCCTGTACTGCTGACCGGTGACAACGCTGCAGTGGCGCAGCAGGTGGCGGCCGCCGTCGGCATTTCCTCTGACGACGTCTACGCGGGCGTCCTCCCCGCCGGAAAGGTTGAAGCTGTCCGCAAGCTTCAGGCGGGCGGCGCAATAGTGGCCATGGCCGGCGACGGCGTGAACGATGCGGCCGCGCTGGCGCAGGCGGACCTGGGCATCGCCATGGGTTCCGGTACCGATGTGGCCATCGAAGCCGCTGACCTCACGGTGATGGGCAACGATCTGGGCCAGGTGGCGCAAGCCATCGAATTGTCGCGCCGGACACTGGCCACCATCAAGACCAACCTGTTCTGGGCGTTCTTCTATAACGCCATCGGCATTCCAGTGGCTGCCCTGGGGCTCTTGAACCCCATGATCGCAGGGGCCGCGATGGCCGCCAGTTCAGTACTGGTGGTAGCGAACTCGCTCCGGCTCCGGCGCTTCGGCAAGTAACTCCCGCATCTGCTTTGGCAAAGTGCTTAAGCAAGGCGCTTGAGCAGTGCGATCAGGCAGTGCGATCAGGCAGCGCGATCAGGCAGCGCGCCTGGGCCTTACTCTCAGGCAGTGCCGAAGCGGACTGCCGACCGGGCCCTGGCCTTGGCGGCCTCTTCGTCCCGGTCCTTGGCTGGCGCATGGGTGACCAGCGAGTCCAGCAGGTGTTGGGTGATGTGGGCGATCTCGTGCACTGCCTCTTCGAAAGCGTCCTCGTTGGCCTTGGACGGCTTCGTGCTACCGCTGATCTTGCGCACGTACTGCAGCGCGGCGGCGTGCACCTCTTCGGAGGTGGCGTGCGGCTCATAGTTGTGGAGGGTTCGAATATTCCGGCACATATTGCCATGCTAGGCTCTGGAGCGCCTGGGATCGACCCCCTGCCTTTTGACACTGGTGTGCATGGGCAGGGCTGTATGGGCAGCGGTCCCCATCGACAGTGTTTGGGGGCCGGGATAGGTTCTAGGTAATGGATCTTCCGGATAAGCCGGAGGCCGCTGGGGATGCCGACACCGTTCGGA
>NZ_JAFCTI010000016.1:0-71378 GCF_049895945.1 Pseudarthrobacter sp. DSP2-3-2b1
CACCCACCAGGCTGGATCTCACCCACCGGCAGGAGCTACGCCACCGAAGAACCCGACTGGGAACCACCCCAACTACCGGACAACTGGCCGGCACAAGTGTCAGCAGGCGACTTGCACGTGGATGATGGTCGGCCCAGAGATTCACTTCCCGATCATCCCTAGTCTTAGCCGCTTGCGAGGCGGTCGAGGTCAGGGCTTCAGTCTGCGCGAAGTCAGGAAAGCCCAGGCCAGACACAGCCGTACGGCGGCGGGTTGCTTTCGCAGCGTCCATCCCGGGGACTAGATTCGTAAGCAAGATGACTAACTCACGCAAAGCAGCGCGGGCAACCGCCTACTGGACCACCGGACCCGAACAAGGTGAGCTACGGAGCGAACCGCTGCCCGTTCCCGGGCCCGGCGAAGCGCTCGTCCGCACCCTCTACTCGGGCATCAGCAAGGGGACGGAGATCGTGGTGCACACCGGCTCCGTACCGCCGCGGGTGGCAGAGGAGATGCGGGCGCCGCACCAGGAGGGTTCCTTTCCTTCTCCGGTGAAGTTTGGCTACCTGTCAGTCGGCGTCGTCGAACAGGGACCTGCTGACTGGATAGGTCAGAAGGTCTTCTGCCTCAACCCGCATCAGGACCGCTACGTGACCGCCACACAAGACCTCACCAGGATCCCTGATGACGTCCCGGCCCGGCGCGCGGTGCTCACGGGAACCGTCGAAACAGCCATCAACGCGCTGTGGGAAGCAGGCCCGCGCCTGGGCGACCGGATCGCGGTTGTGGGAGCGGGCCTTGTGGGCGGCATGGTGGCTACGCTGCTGCGCACGTTTCCGCTGGGCCGCCTCCAACTCGTCGATCTTGATCCGGAGCGCAAGAACCTGGCGGACCGGCTGGGAGTCGGCTTCGCCCATCCGGACGACGCCCTGCCCGACTGCGACATCGTGTTCCATTGCTCCGCATCCCAAGCAGGGTTGGGGCGCAGTCTGCAGCTGACGGGCGATGAGGGTGTGGTGATCGAGATGTCCTGGTACGCCAACCGCGAGGTCGCAGTGCCGCTCGGCGAGGACTTCCACGCCCGACGGCTCTCGATCCGCGCTAGCCAGGTTGGAGTTGTGGCCAGGGCACGGAGGCACCGGCGCACCAACGCGGACCGGCTCGAGCTGGCAGTGTCACTCCTGAAAGATCCGGTGTTCGACGCATTCCTCACCGGCGCATCCCCGTTCGTGGACCTGCCGGAAGTTGTACAGAACCTTGCCGACGGAACGCTCGAGGCCCTGTGCCATGTGATCGAATACCCCGACCCCAAAGACAAGAGGTAGCCAGTGTTCAGCCTGACCGTCCGACGCCACTTTATGATCGCCCACAGCCTCCCGCGGGATGTTTTCGGCCCGGCCCAGGCCCTGCATGGGGCGACCTTCGTAGCGGAGGTGACCTTCCGCCGTCGTGCGCTAAATCAGGACGCTATCGTGCTGGACATCGGTGCTGCCGGCGGCATTATCGAAGAAGTCCTCGCTGGCCTCAATTACCGCAATCTGGACGAGCACCCGGACTTTGCCGGCAAGCTCAGCACCACGGAGGCGCTGGCTGAGTACATCGCCCAGTCTGTTTCGTCGAAGCTTAAGGACAGCGCCGACGGCCGTGAACTGACGGCCATCGACGTCACCCTCCGCGAAAACCCGGACGCCTGGGCCACCTTTTCGCTGGACCTGACCGCCTGATCGCCCGTGCACGTCACTTTCCTGGTTCCGGGCAACATCCGTCACAACTCCGGCGGCAACGTCTTCAACGCGCGGCTGGCCGAGGGCCTAAGGGCGCTGGGCGTTGAGGTGGACATAGTCCCGGTAGATGGCTCCTGGCCCGATGCCAGCGCCAAGGAACGGCGCCGGCTGGGTGGTCTGCTGGGCGCTTGGAAGCTGGGCACCTGGAAGCCGACGGCGGAGGTACCGCCGGGAACTGTAACCCTGGTGGATGGCCTGATCGCTTGCGGTGCCCCGGACGAGATTGAGTACGCCGCCGCAGCCGGCCAGAGAACCTGGGTCCTGCTGCACATGCCCTCACCCAGCCATCCCGACGCCGAGAAGCGGTCCTTGCGGGCAGCCGCTGGCGTGGTCTGCACCAGTGAGTCAGCCGCTGCCCATGTCAGCGACAAGTACGGGCTGTCAGGCAGGGTGGTGCTCCCCGGGACGAATGCGGCACCGTTGGCGGCCGGCTCGGAGCCGCCGCACCTCATCGCGGTAGCCGCACTGCTCCCCAACAAGGACCAGACGCTGATCGTTGCGGCGCTGGCGCAGCTCCAGGATCTGGCCTGGAGTGCGTCGCTGGTGGGAACGGTCGACGCCGACCCCGCGTACGCGGAACTGGTCCGGTCCGCGATTGCCTCCCACGGATTGGAAGGCCGGGTGCAGATGACCGGCGAGCTGGTGGGAAAGTCGCTGGCGGATACATGGAACCGGACGGACCTGAGCCTGCTCGTATCGAAGGCGGAATCGTTTGGTCTGGTGGTCACCGAGTCATTGGCACATGGGATCCCGGTCATCGTCCGGCAGGGGACAGGTGCGGAGGATGCATTGGGCATGGGGAGCAGTACGCCCCACCCTCGGGTCGGTGAAGAAAGCGCTCGGTTGGCTGAAGCGGCCGCCCTGCCAGGTACCGCCGTCGGGCTGGCCGGTCCTGAAAACGACCAACCGGACGTGCTCGCTGCCGTGATCCGGGGATGGCTGACGGACGCCGCCCTCCGCGACGATTGGCGAACGGCCGCCGTCGCTGCCCGGGACAGGCTGCCGGGCTGGGACGCCACGGCGCTGAACGTGCTGGAGATCCTCGCGGCGTCGGCGTCGGCGTCGGCAACAGCACCTGCAACTGCAATGCCCGCTGAGGTGCCGCCTACCGCGGGAGGGACCTCCAGTGCACAATGAGGCATGACTACGCATGCCGTCCCAGATGCCGAAGTGAACACGCAAACGCCGCCGCCCGAGAATCCTTCGCCGGACCTGCTCACCCCTGAGTTGCTGCAGGCGTGGGCCTGGCATAAGCAGGGCCTCGACGGGTCGTTGCTGGGTGCGGATGCCGCCGAGGTGTTCTCGTCAGCGGGATGGGCCCGCTCCGTCGGTGGCGCGAACCCGTATCTGACGCTCTTCGCCCGCGCCGGAACCAGCCGCGACGAGGCAGACGCCGACGTCCTGTCCCTGAAAATCCACGAATTACCCACCGCCCGCGGCTGCACTTACGTCCTGGGAAACGAGGATTTTGCCTGGGGCCTCCAGATTGGCCGGGATGCTGCCGTGGCACCGTTCAGGGTGCTCGCCAGAATGGGCGTCGACCGCGGTGAGATTACGCTCCTGGAAGAGGAGATCCTCCATGCCCTTGCGGAAGCGGGTGGCCCGCTGGACCCCAAGCAGCTCAAGGACGTGCTGGGCGGTTCGGTCCGGAACCTGGGCGACGAAGGCAAGAAGAAGGGCGCCGCAACCACACTTCCGGCGGCCCTCGGCCTCCTGCAGGCTGACGGCCGGATCCGCCGGGTACCGGTCAACGGGCGCCTCGATCAGCAGCGGTACGCGTACACAATCTGGAACCTGCAGCCCACGGCAATGGCCGACGCCGCCGCCCGCAGCCTCCTGATGGAGCGGTACCTGGGCTGGACCGGAGGAGCCACGGCCAAACAATCGCAGTGGTTCACCGGGTTCACGTTGGCCCACACCAAGGCGGCACTTGCCGCCACCGCGGCCGTGGAGGTCCCCACCGCGAACGGGGAGGTGCTGTGGATGCTGCCCGACGACGTCGGGCGCCTCGCTGCTTACGAGCCGCCGGGGAAGGAACAGATCCAGTTGCTCGCGGGCACCGACTCGCTCGTCCTCCTTCGGCGGAATTCGGCTGAACTCTTCGCCGAGGAGGACAAAGACAGGAAAGTGCTTGGCTCAACGCTCGCATTGCAGGCCGATCTCCCGGATCACCCCATCGTGGACCGCGGCCGGATCATCGGACTCTGGCAGTACGATCCCGGAAACGCCCGGATCGCCCATTGGCTCTTCGACGGCGCCACCCCGGCCGTAAGCCGGCGCATTGCCGAAGTGGAAGCCTGGATCCGGGACGAGCTCGGTGACTTCCGCTCATTCAGCCTGGACTCGCCCAGCTCCCGCCAGGACCGGATCGATGCGTTGGATGCTGCGGGCTAGGGGTTCATGGATCGCAGCTGGAGTTCGCGGGGTCAAAAGCTGGGGTCCGCGGGTCACAGCCCGCTGGGGTGGGCGGCGGTGCGGTGGGCCGCGAAGAAATCCCTCAGCAGGGCACCGCATTCCTCTTCCCTGACACCGCCGTAAACCTCCACCCAATGATTGAGGCGCCGCTCGCGGAGAACATCAAAGACTGAGCCCGCAGCGCCGGCTTTCTCGTCCCAGGCGCCAAACACCACGCGGGGAATCCTCGCCAGCACAACAGCTCCGGCGCACATGGCGCACGGCTCAAGGGTGACCACAAGGGTGCAGTCCGCGAGCCGCCAGCCATCACCGGTGCCGCCGCCGATCCTCGCCAGCTCGCGTAACTTCTCCGCGGCCTCGCGGATGGCCACTACTTCGGCATGGGCAGTGGGGTCTCCCAACTCCTCCCGCTGGTTCCGTCCCGAACCCAGCACTCCGCCGTCGGGACCAATCACCACAGCGCCGATGGGCACGTCCTCTGTGTCCAGTGCCCGCCGGGCCTCCTCCAGGGCAAGGGCCATCCACTCGCCGTGTTCCTTTTCTGCCGGGACCATGGCTCAATGATAGTTTCGAAGGATATCCAGCCAACAAAGCATGGACGCCGGGGAGGCAACGTGGACACGGACACCCTCAGGGAACGCCTGGGACTTTGGTTCAAGCCGTACGCCGCGCTGTGGATCACGCTGCTGGTAGGTGGCGCGCTGGTGGTAGCTATGGCGCTGCTGGGTGCCGAGGTGTACGACAACGTTGTGGATGACGAGGGCCTCGCATCCCTGGACCTGCCCGCACTGGACGCCGCGCAGGACCTGCGGAACCCCGGCCTGGATGCCGCAGTGACTGCCTTCACAAACATTGGCGGGGGCATTGGCATGCCCATTCTGGCGAGCATCCTGACCGCTTGGCTCACCTTCCTGAGCAGGACCTGGCGGCCCATCATTCTGGTTGGCGGGGCCGCAGCCGTATCCACCACGGCCACCACCTTCGGCAAACGCCTGGTGGGCAGGACCCGCCCGGACCACGCCGAAGCGGTCCCGCCTTACGAAACCTCGCCATCATTTCCCAGCGGCCACACACTCAACACCACGGTGGTGATAGGTGTGCTCATCTACATCATGTGCCTTCAGTTCGAAATGCTCTGGGCCCGCATCACAGCCATCACCGCAGGCGCAATCTTCATCATCGCCATGGGTCTGAGCCGGGTGTTCCTGGGCCACCACTGGCTGACTGACGTGATGGCCGGCTGGTTCCTTGGCCTTGCCTGGGTGGGCATGGTGATCCTGGCGCACCGGCTCTTCCATCTGACGCGCAAGCATGAGCATGCCGGGCCGGCTCCCACGTTCGAACACCCGGTCCTGCGGGACGACCACACCGAAGATGGTGCGCGTGTTCAGGGCTCAACAGGGGGCTCAACTGAACGCGGTGCAGGCGGTGGATCCTCGGGCGGTGGCTCTGCGCCCGGGTGATAGTTTTGACCCATGCGCACTCTCGTTGTGGACCACCCGCTGGTCGCCCATAAGCTCACCGTCCTGAGGGACAAGAACACCCCGTCACCGGTCTTCCGGCAGCTGACGGAAGAGCTGGTGACCCTCCTGGCTTACGAGGCCACCCGCGAGGTCCGCACCCAGCCGGTCACCATCGAGACTCCGGTCAGCACCACGGTGGGAACCGCCTTCACCAAGCCCACTCCGCTGGTGGTTCCCATTCTCCGCGCCGGCCTGGGCATGCTCGAAGGCATGACCAAGCTCGTCCCCACCGCCGAAGTGGGTTTCCTGGGCATGGCCCGGGATGAAGAGACCCTGGACATCATCACCTACGCCGAGCGACTCCCCGAGGACCTCACCGACCGGCAGATTTTCGTGCTGGATCCCATGCTGGCCACCGGCGGCACTCTGCGCGAAGCCATCAAGTTCCTGTTCAAGCGTGGCGCTTCGGATGTGACCTGCATTTGCCTCCTGGCCGCACCGGAGGGTCTGGCCAAGCTGGAGGAAGAACTGGCCGACGCCAACGTAACCATCGTCCTGGCGTCCATCGACGAGAAGCTCAACGAGAAGTCGTACATCGTCCCCGGGCTCGGCGACGCAGGCGACCGCCTCTATGGCATCGCAGGCTGACAGAGGGCAGCCGGCCCTACCGGATTCCCAGCCCCGCCGCTACCCTGTGCGGATGGACTGGAAACTTGAACTCGTTTTTGTGCCCGTATCCGACGTCGACCGCGCCAAGGACTTCTACGTCAACAAAGTAGGTTTCAACGCGGACTTCGACGAACGGCCCACTGACGGAATCCGCTTCGTCCAACTCACCCCGACTGGCTCCGCCTGCTCCATCAGCATCGGCGAGGGGCTCACGGATGCCCCGCCGGGCAGTGCGCCGAACCTGCAGCTCGTGGTCACTGACATCCAGGCGGCCCACGACCACCTGAAAAACAACGGCGTGGATGTCAGCGATATTGACGTGCAGGACTGGGGTCACTTCGTCTATTTTGCGGATCCGGACGGCAACAAATGGGCCGTGCAGTACATCCCCGGGCGCGACATCCCCGGACCCGGAACATAGCGCGCCGGGTAAAGCCGTATGGCGAATCCGCGCAAGGCAAAATGGGGAGCATGACCCTCCCCGCTCCTTCTGCAGCACGCACGCTCACCTGCCGTGCCGTCCTCTTTGACATGGACGGAACCCTGGTGGACTCCACGGCTGTGGTGGAGGAGGTATGGGGTGAGTTCGCGGCCCGGTACAGCCTGGACATTGCCGAAATCCTGCGGACCTCCCATGGTGTCCAGGCCGTCGATACGGTGCGGCGGTTCGCTCCGGCGGGGTCGGATGTCCTGGCGCTCACCGAGGAACTTAGTGCCATGGAACGGGTGCGGACTGCCGGCATCATCGCCCTGCCCGGGGCCGCCCGGCTGCTCGCAAGCTTGCCCGCCGACGCCGTGGCGCTGGTGACGTCCGCCGACCGGATTCTGGCGGATATCAGGATGGACGCCGCCGGACTCGCAATGCCAGGCACGTCCGTGACGGCTGACGTTGTGACCTTCGGCAAGCCGCACCCTGAGGGCTACCTGACGGCGGCACGCCTGTTGGGCGTGGAGCCCGGGGACGCCGTGGTGTTTGAAGATGCGCCGGCAGGAATTGCTGCCGGGGTGGCCGCCGGCATCCGGACCATCGCAGTGGGAGCCAACACTGGAGCGCTGCCGCCCGGCGTCCTGCATATCCCGGACTACTCAGCAGTTACCGCTTCTGTGGCTGCAGATGCGCAGGGACTAAGGACTATTTCTTTCCAGCTTTGAGATCGGCAACTACCTTCGCGATCCGCCGTGCCCGGGTCTCCGGTGTCTTGGCGTCCGCGAGGGGTTCCACATAACGCCGCTGACCGCTGTAGCTGAGCGTGGCATAGAACGCCTGCGCGTCAGGTTCGGCAGCCAAGGCCGCGGCAAGGTCGTCCGGAACCTCGACTATGCGGGGCTGCGTGTCCAGCTCGACGTGCACCTCCACGGTGTCACCGGCTGAAACGCCGGTGAACTCGCGGTTGTGCTCGCTGACAGCGATCAGGTTCTGCCCGCCCATCACGGCGATGCTGCTGCGGTAGCTTTTGCCGTTGATGGTCACCACCACCGGAGGTCGCTTGCCCGCTCCGAGTCCGGCAACCACCTCCGGCGGAACCTCTATGCCGGTCTTGTTGCCGCTGCCGAGAATGGTGGTGGTGAATTCCATGGCCCCAGTATGCCCCGGCGGGCGCGGCGCCAACAGATGCTGGGCCAGCTGGTACTACAGCTGGCGGGACCAGTAGCGTCCGGTACGGGCTGCGCCAGGTCCTTGTTCGGCCGGTATCGGGTGTGCGGCTGTTACCGGCTGTGCGGCTGGTATCAGTTGTGTGCGGCTTAGTACCAGTGGTGCGGCTTAGTACCAGTTGTTGGAGAGGTGGAAGTTCAGCGCGCCGCAGGGCGACTGGTAGCGCTCCTGGATGTAGTTCAGGCCCCAGTTGATCTGCGTGCGGTAATTGGTGCGGTAATCCGCACCGGCGCTCGCCATCTTCTCCGCAGGCAGCGACTGGACGATGCCATACGCGCCGCTGCTGGGGTTGGTGGCCGTGGTGGTCCAATCGGATTCCTTGGTCCAGAGCGTCTTCAGGCACTGCATCTGGTCAGCCGCCCAGCCGTAGGAGGCTAGCTGCCCGGCGGCGTACGCCTGGGCGCCGGCCGGGTCATCAATTGCTACAACGGGAGCGGGCGCCGGGGCAGGCTCAGGTGCCGGGGCGGGCGCAGGAGCAGGGTCAGGCGCAGGAGCCGCGGGTGCCGGCTCGGCAGCCTGAGGCGCGACGCTGATTTCGGCCGGCGCGGCTTCCGGGGAAGGCTTGGCCTGGATCTCGGCCTTTTCGAAGCTCAGGTTGGAATCCGCGTCAGCGGAGGCACCGGAAGCCGGCGCAGTCTCGCTGGCCGTCAGGAAATTGGCGTCCGAGGCATGGCCTGCGGCGCCGACGCCTACAAGGAGGGCGCACGCCGCGGTGAATACGGCTGCGCGGCGGCCAAAGGACGGGAATTTTGCGCGGGGTGACGTGGGGGAGCCGGACTCGGTAGCTCCCGGTGCCGCGCCTGCCTCGGTAACTTCATGGCGGCCGTGCAGTTTCTCTGACCCGTTCTCAGGGCGCGTTTGTACCTTGAATTCAGACATGATGGATCGCCTCTCACACCTACGGAGTTAGCTGTCGGGTTCGGATGAGGGCATCCGGCCACACGGAAAATCACGTGCTGGCTTAACCCCAAGGGCACTCGTGGCCCGGGACCGTGGGTCCCCCGCCTCTGCCTCTGAACGCGGAATCCGGGAAGCGGCAGAGCTTGGCGTCATCCGGATATGCAGCCCGATAGAGCTGCACCTAATCGACGGTACAGGAGCTCAGCGCTTAAGTCACATTTTGGTAACGGAGATCACGACGGCGGTGTGTCGGCTTGCAGGGTCAGTGGGCGAAGGGCAGGCGAAGCTTGAAAACAGTCTTGCCGGGGCCGGAATCTACGGTCACCGTTCCGCCGTGAGCCTCCACGATCGACTGGACGATGGACAAGCCGAGTCCGCTGGTGCCTTCGGAAGCCGCAGATCCGGAGGCCGGTGCCGTGCCCGCCCGGGCAGCGTCTGCGCGGGCAAAGCGCGAAAACGCCTGGTCCACGAAGTCAGCCGGCATGCCGCCGCCGTCGTCCGTTACCGTTACTTCGGCGCTCCCATCAGCTGCGCTGCAGACGCCGGTCACCACCGTGGTGCCGGGAGGCGTGTGCTTGCGGGCGTTGGAGAGCAGGTTCACCAGAACCTGGCGCAACTGCGATGCATCGCCGGTGACAGCGATCGGCTCATCCGGCAGCTCGAGACGCCAGCTGTGACCCGGGGCCATAACTTTTTCGTCACTGACGGTCTCAATTACCAGTTGGGTGAGGTCCACTTCGCCCAGTTTCAGCGGCTGGCCTTCGTCGAGCCGGGCGAGCAGGAGAAGGTCCTCCACCAGGGCCGTCATGCGTTCGGACTGGCTCTGCACGCGGGCCAGCGATTTCCGGCCGTCCGGCGTGAAGTTTTCGGTCATCCGCATTAGCTCTGTGTAACCGCGGATGGCCGTCAGCGGGGTGCGGAGTTCGTGGGACGCGTCGGCCACGAACTGCCGCACTTTGGTTTCGCTCTTCTGCCGCGCCTCCAGGGCATTGGCCACGTTGTCCAGCATGAGGTTGAGCGCGTGCCCGACGCTGCCTACCTCGGTTCCGGGATTAGAGTTCGACGGCGGGACGCGCACCGCGAGTGCCACCTCACCGGCATCCAGGGGGAGCTGCGAGACTCGGGTGGCGACCTCCGAGAGCTGCTCCAGCGGCTTCATAGTGCGCCGGATGAGCACGGTCCCGGCAAGGCCAATCAGCGCCAGGCCGCCGAGGGAAACGAATGTGAACGTCCACACCAGCGAGGCGAGGGTGCTTTCCTTGGCTGCGAGCGGAAGGCCGGTCACCAGGACGTCGCCGTAGCCGGTCGCCACGGCGACAATCCGATAATCCCCGTTGGACAGCGAACGGTCCACGGGATTTCCGTTCTGCGCCAAGGCAAGCAGGGTTTGCTTGTCCTCTGAGCTGAGGGCGGAGCGCGTGGTGTCCGAGTCGAGGTAGCCGCCGCTGTTGATCTGGCCGTTCACGATCCGCGCGTTGAGGGTTCCGACACTTTGGCCACGGGCGTCCAGCGGGTCCCTGCCGTTGAATCCGCCCGCGGGGGGCCGGCCGGGATCGTTGGACCGGGCGGCGGCCTGGGTCAACTGTTCGTCGAGTTGCCGGGTGAGGAAAGAGTCCATCGAGGCGTAGCTGAACAGTCCTACAGAGCCGCAGATGGCTACCAGCAGGGCCATGGCTAGCAATACAAGGCGGGTGCGCAGGTGCCAGGTGGCGGGTTTGAGCCAGCTCCGTGTGGGTGGCGGGGTTGCCCGCGGCGGCGACATGGCGGCGCTACTCCGCAGGCTTGATGACGTAGCCGGCGCCGCGCACGGTGTGGATCATGGGCGGGTGTACCGAGTCGACTTTTTTGCGGAGGTAGGAAATGTAGAGTTCCACGATGTTGGCCTGTCCGCCGAAATCGTAGTTCCAGACGCGGTCCAGGATTTGAGCCTTACTGATCACTCGTTTGGGGTTTTCCATCAGGTAGCGGAGCAGTTCGAACTGGGTGGCAGTGAGCTGGAGGTCGTCGCCGGCGCGGCTCACCTCGCGGGTGTCGATGTTGAGGACAAGATCGCCCACCACGAGCTCGGCGGTGTCCATAGCGGCGACACCGGACCGCTGAACCAGACGGTGCAGCCGCAGCAGGACTTCTTCCATGCTGAATGGCTTGGTGACGTAATCGTCCCCGCCGGCAGCCAGGCCGACGATCCGGTCCTGGACGGCGTCTTTGGCCGTCAGGAAAAGGGCCGGAACCTCGGGTGCGAAGGCCCTGATCCTGCCCAGCAGCTCAACGCCGTCGAACCCTGGCAGCATCACATCCAATACCAGGACGTCCGGGCGGAACTCCTTGGCGAGTTTGACGGCCTCGGGGCCATCGGCGGCCACGGCAACAGACCAGCCCGCCATGCGCAGCCCCATGCTCATGAGCTCGGAGAGGCTGGGTTCGTCGTCAACCACCAGGGCGCGGATGGGGGAGCCGTCCGGGTGGGTGAGCTGCGGGAGGTTGTTGGTCATGGAGTGCGAGGTGGCCATGTGACAACTCTCCGATCCTTCGGTTAGCGCGCGCTATGGGGTTCCTGTGAGCGTGCTGTGAATCCCAGCCTAGCGAGCTGAATTAAGGACGCTTCCCGTTTCCGGTCGTATGTGGGTAACGCCGGGCACGAAGGGGGTGCTCCTCAGCTGCCGGGGTTGGGTGCCCCACCGGGCCAAAGCGCAGATATAGCCTTTGGGGGTGGACAGAAGGCCAAAACGAGAGAGCAATTCCGGGAACTCTTACAGGGATGAATTTTCTCGCCAGAAAGTCGCGTTGGCCCGAAGCATATTCGGGACTAGCCCGCTGAAGCACCGCGTTTGTTGACTGCAACCGCGAATTCATCGCCATTCCAGAATCGTGATCTACGGCACATATAGCCCTTTTGTCTCACAATGCGGAACTAATGGGCCTTTGTTACTTGCAAGTTTTCATTGTTACGTTGCACACTTTCAATTGTGAACAAGAACTCAACAGCACCTGCAGCCGCAGAATATTGGCCCAGCACACCCGCTGCTGCCGACACTCGCTGTTGTCGAATGCACGCCTGACCTTCAGACCCCACGAAGTTCTTAGGCATTCGCCCCCAGCCCAGCGTAGGGCGCCCCTCCCCAGTTTTCATTGCGGGGAAAACCAGCATTCGAGCCGCGATGACGGCCATTCACATTGAGGTAAGCAAACATGACCGTTGCATCCGGATACGTCCACATCTCCGTCCGTAACGCAGGCAAGGCCCCCCAGGCCTCAGGCCTCCGCCAAGGCTTCGGTGCCCGCCCGGCATTCGGCCCCGGCGGCCCCGGCGCCGGCATCCAGGCGCCCGCCTACGCACCCCAGGGCTACAACCCCAACTCCTACGGCCAGCTCCGCGCCGTCCAGCCCGTCGAAGCCGCTCCGCTCACCGCACCGACGCCCGTTATTGCCGGAGCCGACGCCGTACGGCCCGTTGCCAACGAGAACCTGGCCCGTGGCTTCGTCCTGTACATGGGCATTGATGAAGAGACCGCCGCGGCTGCCGGAACGTCCATTGCCAAGCTGGCCCAGGAAATCCGCGCTTACGCACAGTCACTCGTAAGCGGCGCTGAGAGCTACGCTGCCGTCGCTGTGGCCCCAGCAGGCACGCCCGGTTCCGCGCTCGACGTCGTCCGTTCCACGTTCGGCGACCCAACAGTCAACGCACAGAAGCGCACTGAGACTGCCCGCCTGCAGCAGCCCCAGGATCCGCGTCCCTCGGGCGTCCTGATCGACCTGGCCCGCCGCGAAGTCCACCTGGACGGCGAGTCCCTCAACCTGACCTTCAAGGAATTCGAACTCCTGAACTACCTCGTGGAGAACGGCACCCGTACCGTGGGCCGTGATGAACTGCTTGAAGGCCTGTGGCGCAATGCCGAGGAAGTCCCCAACGAGCGCACCATCGACGTCCACATCCGCCGCCTCCGCTCCAAGCTGGGCCGCCTCGCCAACACTGTGCGCACCGTCCGCGGCCAGGGGTACCGCTTCTACGAGCACCCCGAAGTTGTTGTCTGGGCCGCTCCGGAATACTCGATCTAGTCGACTTCAGCGACGCAACAGCGGGTTTCTGCTGCGGCGCTAGGCTTGGGGGATGAGCGAGCACCATATTAAGCGCCTGGTGATCATGCGACACTCCAAAGCCGATTGGCCCGGCGGTGTGGCTGATCACGAACGGCCGTTGGAGGAGCGTGGCCACCGGGAGGCGCCGCTGGCCGGGAAATGGCTGGTTAAACACGGCATCGTGCCGGACTTCATCCTGTGCTCCAGCGCGCTCCGCACCCGCCAGACGTGCACGTGGGTCTGCTCCGAACTGGGGGACAAGGCCCCGACGCCGAAGCTCGAGGATGGTTTGTACGCCGCCTCCGCGCTTCGCATGCTCACAGTGGTCAACCATGTCCCGGACACCGTCACCACCCTGATGCTGATCTCGCACATGCCCGGAGTCCAGGACCTCGCCATGCATCTTGCTTCCCGCGACTCCAACCACGACGCCTACATGGACGCTGCCACCCGCTATCCCACCAGCGCGCTCACGGTGCTGGAGACGGAAAAATCCTGGGCCGAACTGGACGGGCAGGACGCCCGGCTGACCAAGTTCAAGGTGCCAAGGGCGCACTGACCACGAAGCCGGCACAACCCCGGCTGCCACCGTCTGCAATAGTTGGACGGGTGAACCTCCGCCACTCCTTCCTTGCCCTCCTGGTCGCCGTGCTCTGGGGCCTGAACTTCGTGGCTATCGACCTTGGCCTGCACGCGGGCGAGCATGAAGTTCCGCCGCTCCTGTTTGTGGCCATGCGGTTCATCCTGGTGGTCTTTCCGCTGATTTTCTTCATCAGGAAGCCGGCCGTCAGCTGGAAGGCGATCGTTGGCGTCGGACTCTTTATGAGCGCGGGCCAGTTCGGTCTCCTCTATGTGGCCATGGCGGTGGGCATGCCCGCCGGCATTGCTTCCCTGGTGCTGCAGGCGCAGGTTCTCCTGACGGTTCTCTTGGCCGCCATGTTCCTCGGGGAGCGGCCCACCCGCCGTCAGCTGGCCGGCGTCGTCCTGGGCGTTGCCGGGCTGGCCGTGGTGGCTTTGGGCCGCAGTGCTGTGGCACCGTTGCTCCCGCTCATCATTGTGCTCGGAGCGGCGCTGTCCTGGGCCGCCGGAAACGTTATTGCCCGGCAGGCGAAAGCCGCCTCAGGGCTGGGGCTGGTGGTCTGGTCCGGTGCCGTTGTGCCGGTTCCCCTGGCCGGACTGTCCTTCCTGGTCGACGGGCCGGAGGCCGTGCTGGGGGCGCTGGGGGACCTGCAGCCGGTAACGCTTTTGAGCGCGTTGTACACCGCCATCTTCGGGTCGCTGGTGGGGTACGGGATCTGGAACTGGCTGCTGGCCCGCTACCCGTCCTCGGCCGTGGTCCCTTTCACGCTGCTGGTGCCGGTGGTGGGAATGACCGCCGCGTGGCTCGTTCTGGGGGAGGTGCCTGCGCCGGCCGAGCTGCTGGGCGGTCTGCTCCTCCTGGGCGGGGTGGCGACGGCGGTGCTCACCGTAAGCCGCAGGCCCGGTCAGCGGCGGGACGGGGCTTTGGATCCCGGCTTGGGTGCCGGTTTGCGAACCGGGGAGGCTGACGATGCGGGCCGCTTCGCTGCCGCCCCGGGCAGGCGCGCCGGAGCGCGGGACCCGGACGAACCCTGACCCGCAGCGGTCCGGGCTCCCGTCCCCTGCGTTGCTGAACCCTGCGTTGCTGAACCCCGTGTTGCTGAACCCCGCGTTGCTGAACCCCGCGTTGCTGAACTCCGCGTTGCTGAACCTCGTGCTGCTGACCCACTGCCAGCGGGAAACCTGGCCGCGGGCCGGCGGGAAGAGGAAGCGGGCCGCCGCTTGGCCGCCGAGGGCTTCCGCCGTGCAACCCCCGGCCCCCTGACGGCGGGCCACGCCGCCCCAAGGAACAGGACCACCAGCGTGACGATTGCAGAGCCGCCGGCAAGAAAGAAATAATTGTCGGGGTCTCCCGTGGGCAGCGGCGTACCAATAATCGAGGACTGGTTGGCGTACGCGAGTTCCCAGGTGCTGACGAAGGCCAGCGAAAAGGCCAGGGTCAGGCTGGTGCCCACGCCAACCGCCACAGCTACGGCGTACCGGCGCCTCGAGAGAACTTCAAAGAGTGCCGCGGCATAGGCCAGGGCCAGCAGTCCGAGGAATGTGAACATGACCGGCTCTTCGAGGGTGACGGCCGTCAAAACCAGCATGAGCAGCGCCACCACGGCCGTGACCAAGGCGAGCTTTCCGCTGTTCCCCATGTGACGCATGTGATCAATCATCGCTGAGCCAAAAGCTACTTAACGACGTAGCCGCGCATAATTGCCATGATTGCTGCAACGCTTTGGTCACGGGTGCGCTCCGGGTTATAGGTCTGGCGGTCCAGCCCCACCACAAAGCAGGCACCGAAGATTGCTGTCTCCAGGCTGCCGCGCGAAACGCCCACGTCCACAGGATGAACAGCGGCCACCTTATCGATGGCTGCGCCGATCACTGCGAGCAGCTCCGCACGGAGGACGGCAAACGTGTCCTGCCATTCGCTGGGGATACGCCAGTTCTCGCTTACCCACAGCCGCGCGAAGGACGGGTACTCCGCCATAAAATCCATGGCCTGCCCGATCATCGCCTCCATCGACACCAAAGGATCGGCCGCAGCTTCGCCCTGCTCGGTCAGCAGGCGTTCCTTCAGGATGTCCACGCCGTGCCGGAGCAGTTGGGCAATCAGATCCGATTTGCTGCCGAAGTTGTAATAGACAGTGCCCTTGGACACCCCCGCCGCCGCGGCGATCTCGTCCATGGTCACGCCGGCGGTGCCACGTTCGCCGATCAGTTCCATCGACGCCTCGAACAGCTTTTGACGCGTGGCATTAGTGCGTTCCGGGCGCAGCTTCTTGTCGGCAGGACCCGCCCCGGCCGCGGCCCCGATTCCGGTCCCAGCCCCGGTTCCGCGGCTCATACCGCGATCTCCGGCTTCAGCGACTTGAGGGTCCAGTATTTGTGCTTCCGCACCGCAAGCGTGGACATGGCCGCCCCCAGCAAGGTGTAGCCGAGCAGGCCCATCACGGTGGGCAGGATCATGGACAGGTCAGCGCCGTAGATCAGGTGCCGCATGCCCGTCACCACGTAGCCCATCGGCAGGACCTGGTGCACCACATGCAGCGGCTGCGGCGTGGTCTGCCAGGGGAAGGTTCCACCGGAGGACACCAGCTGCAGCACCAGCAGGATCAGCACCACAAGCTTTCCAGGCGATCCCAGCAAAGCCACTACGCCCTGGATGATGGCACTGAACGCCATGGCCGCGGCCAGCATAAAGAGCCACATCAGCACCGGATGCGCCGGGTTCAGGCCGAGGGCCAGATCAACCACCAGAGTCAGCAGGCTTGCTTGCACCACTGAAACGGCAAGGAACGGAAGCCAGCCCCCGACGGCGATTTTCCAGGCGGGGGCATTTGACGCCAGGGCCCGCTGGGTGATGGGCCGCATGGCCTGGATCAGCATGAAGATGCCGATCCACAAAGCGAGGGTCAGGAAAAACGGCGCCAGCCCTGCACCGTAGGAGTCTGCCTTGGCCTGGGAGACATTGCTGACGGCAACGGGATCGGCGATCACCTGCGACAGGCTGCTTTTTTGCGAGTCGTCAGGGTTGGGCACCTGTCCCGCACCCTTGGAAATTTGGTCGGCCAGCGTCCGGGAGCCCTCCGCGGCGGTGCGGGTCCCCGCCTCAACCTGCCCCGCGCCGGCGTCGAGCGTCTCTGCTCCGTCCGCCAGGCGTCCGGCGCCGTCGAGGGCTGTCTGCTGCCCGGTGGCCAGCGTGGCTGCGCCGGTGTGCAGCTGGTCGGCGCCTGCCGAGGCCTGGCCAATGGCGTCCTTGAGGGCCGGGGTAGCTGCAGCGAGCTGGGCCGCACCCACACTCACGGCTTCGGAGCCGTCTGCCAGTTGCTGGATCTGCGCCGCATCGGTTTGGATGGTGGTCTTAGCTACGGATACCGGGCCGGAGGCTGCTGCGGTGTCAAAGTCGGCAAGGATGCTGTCCGCCTGCGCCTGGGTGATGACCTGCTCGGCCACCAGGCGGGCGTTCGATTCGCTGACCCGTGTCCGGAACCCCTGGCCGGCGGCGTCGAGCTGGGTGACGACGCCCTGGATCTTCGTGTTCAGCTGGGCGTTTCCGGCAGCCACCTGGGCTGCGCCGTTGGCGAGCGTCTGCGAATCCGTCGGCAGGGTGGCTGTCTTGTCCTTGAGCACCGAAAGCCCGCTGCTGAGCTGCCCGGCGCCGTCGGTCAGCTGGTTTGCCCCATCCCGGAGTTTCAGCTGCCCTGCGTACAGTTCCCCTGCGCCGTTTTTCAGCTCGCTGGTGCCCGTATGCAGGGCGGTGGTGCCGTCGCGGAGGGACGCGACACCGTCGGCAAGTTGCCCCGCCCCGCCGGCCGCCTCGAGCATCTGGGCATGGATGGTGCCGAAACCGGTGAGCAACTGGTTGGCGGTCTCTTCGCCCACCTCCTTGGCCACGGTGGTGTGCACGGCGGTGGTCAGCTTGTCCACGATGGTGCTCAGCAGGTAGTTGTTGGCATCGTTGGTGGTGACGTTCAGCATGGCCTGGCTGGCCGAATCGAAGCTGCCGGGGGAGACGAGGTTGGTGGAGAAGTCGTGCGGGATCTTCAGTGCGAAGGCGTACTTGCCGCTGCTGACTCCCTCATCGGCCTCGGCTGCAGTGCCTACCGGCGTCCAGTTGAAGACGTTGCCGTCCACCAGTCCGTCCGCCACCTTCCTGCCGGCCTGAAGTTCGGTGCCATCGCCGGACGTGGCGCCGGTATCTTCGACCACCAGGGCGGCATCGATCTGGTTCAGGTTCCCATAGGGATTCCAGTTGGCGTACAGGTACACGGCCCCGTAGAGCAGCGGCACCATGATCAGCGCCAGAATGGTCAGCTTGGGCAGCAGCCCGCCGGTCATCCGCTTGAGTTCGGAACGGGCGAGCCGCAGGACAGTCACTTGGCATCCTCGGTTTCGAGTCGGAGATCGCTTTCGGGCGTCCTGGCCGGAACGCCCCCGGGGTGGTGGACCGAGTTGCCGATCACTGCTGCCGGTCCCTTCCACCCCGCCGGGAGGGCAGCAACGGTGACGACGACGGCGAGCGGCCGGCCGCCGTCGTACGCCAGCTGTTCAAGCCGCGGGAGCCAATCCGCCGCGTGGGCGCTGTGGCGGTCCGGGGAATCCACCACCAGGAGGTCTGTGTGCGGGTTGGCCAGAGCGAGGGCTGTCAGCAGCTCCATCCTGCGGTCCGGCGGCAGCTGTTCGGTCCACAGATCCGCAATGTCCTCGAACCTGTTGACCTTCAGCCAGGGCTTGCTGAGCAGCGTCCCCCGGTAACGGCGGGGGATCAGGGCGAGGTCCTCGGTGACGAGGTCGCGCACGCTGAGGTGTTCCTCCGGTTCGTTCACACGGGGTGAATCGACCAGGGCGCTGGCGAGGCGGAGGGCCTTGGTGCCGGGGCTGCCATCCCACAGGATGCGCCCGCCGGTGGGTTTCATGCGTCCACTGACGGCCAAGGCAAGGGCGGTCCGCTGGTCCTGGCGTCCGCCGGTGACTAGGAGCAGGCCGCCGCGGCCGGCGCGTAAGGAGGTGGGCGGAAGGAGGTCGCCGCGCCGGCCTTTCACAAGGAGTTGCTGAGCGGAGAGCAAAGATGACCTTTCGCAGGAAGCTATCTGCTCCCAGTCTAACTAAACTGACCGGTCAGTCCAAATAGAACCTAGAGGCCGTACTTCTCCAGCAGTCTCAGCCACACTTCGCTGACCGTGGGGAACGACGGCACCGCATGCCATAGCCGCTCCAGCGGGATTTCGCCCACCACGGCGATGGTGGCGGCGTGCAGCAGTTCGGCCACCTCCGGGCCGGCGAACGTGGCGCCCAGAAGCACCCTCCGGTCCTCGTCGATAACCAGTTGCGCCCAGCCCTCGTAGTGGTCTGACCGCAGGGACGCGCCGGAAACCTCGATGGGAAGTTCCACGGATGAGGCGTTGTAGCCATCCTCGCGGGCTTGCTGCAGCGTGCGCCCCACGGTGGCGAGTTCCGGATCCGTGAACACCACACGCGGGACGGCGTGTTCGTTGGCGGTGTGGGCGTAGCGGCTCCAGGCTTCCGGGGTGCCGCGGAGTTCGCCTTTGGCCCGTGCTGCAATGGCGTCCCCGGTGGCCCGGGCCTCGTACTTGCCCTGGTGGGTGAAGAAGTTGCCGCCGGCGGCGTCGCCCACGGCGTAGAGCCAGGAGTCGTTGCCTGGGGCTCCTTGGACCAGGCCCGTCGAATCGGTGGTGAGCGTCAAGGCATTGCCGTCCTGAGCGGTGAAGCCGAGGCTTTCCAGGCCAAGACCCTCGAGGGCAGGATGCCGGCCGGTGGAGACCAGGACCTTGTCAACGGTGACGGTCCTCTGTTTGCCGGTGTCCTGACCGCCCGTGTTCTCGCCGTCGGGGTTCAGATCGTCGGGGTTTTGCTCGCCCAGGGTCAGTTCAAAGGTGCCGTCGTTGTTTTCCCGGACGGTTTCCGTCGTGGTGTTGAGGCGGATCTCCACACCGTCAGCCCGTAGCCCGGCTGCTACGAGATTCGACGCCTCAGCCGGAAAGCTGCGCAGCAGGCCACTCCTGGCCACCAGGGTCACGGCCGAGCCCAGCCGGGCGAAGGCCTGGGCCAGTTCTGTCCCGGCCACCCCGCCGCCCACCACTGCCAGCCGGCCGGGCACCTCTTTGGCTGAGGTGGCGTCCCGGGTACCCCAGACCTGCAGATCGGCCAGCCCTTGGATGGGCGGCATGGTGGGGGTTGAGCCGGTGGCAAGGACGACGGCGTGACGCGCCGTGAGTTCGTAGGAGTTACCGTCCAGTCCGGCTACTTCAACCGAGCGCTTCCCGGTGATCCAGCCGTGGCCCCTGATCAGTTCAATTCCGGTGTCCTCCACCCACTTCACTTGCCCGTCATCCTGCCAGTTGCCGGTGAAGTAGTCCCTGCGCTTGAGGACCGCGGCCACATCCAGGGTTCGGGTGACCGCTTCCGCCGCCCCTGGAACCGTTTGGGCGCCATGCAGGGCGGTACCGGAGCGGAGCAGGGCCTTCGAGGGGATGCAGGCCCAGTACGAGCACTCACCGCCCACCAGTTCGGCCTCCACGAGGACCGCAGTCAGACCGCCCTGGACCACCCGGTCCGCCACATTTTCTCCTGCGGCGCCGGCGCCCAGCACGATGACGTCAAATTCGCGGGTCAGAGCCTGAGTGGTCATTGGTCCAGCCTACGCCGGGGCATGCGGGGTTCCAGGGGTTCGCTGGATTAAAGCAAAAGACCCGCGCCGGCGAACCGGTGCGGGTCTTTAGGATGTGCGCCCAGAGGGATTCGAACCCCCGGCCTTCTGTTCCGTAGACAGACGCTCTATCCAGCTGAGCTATGGGCGCATCTTGTGTTTCGCGGAGTATCTCGCTCCCCGAACCTCGAATTACTTTACGCGAGGCTGGCACCTCCTGCCAAATCGAGAAGCATGTAATGTCGACGACTAGACCGGTCTAGGTGACCTTTGTCACTTAATTTCATGGTTTTGCACGTTCCTCCCTTGGTTTTGCGCGGTTTCTCGCTCAAACGCGCACGAAGTTGCAGCGTGGGCCAGAAAATCAGGCCCGGGCGGCCCAATAGCATTTAGGACACACCGACGAACCCGAGGAAGGGAACCGCAATGGGCGATCTGGCACAACAGCCGCTGCTTGAGAAAGCACCCACCACACATGCAGCACTGCTCGCATGGGTCGAAGAGGTTGCGGAGCTCACGCAGCCGGACCGCATCCACTGGGTTGACGGCTCCGAAGAAGAGAACACCCGGCTCACGGACGAACTGGTCGCCGCGGGAACACTGACCCGGCTGAACCAGGAGCTCTTCCCGGACTCTTTCGCAGCTTTCTCGGACCCCGCAGACGTGGCCCGGGTGGAAGAGCAGACCTTCATCTGCTCCGAGAACGAACGCGACGCCGGCTTCACCAACAACTGGATGGCGCCCACCGAGATGAAGGAAAAGCTGCGTGGCCTGTTCACAGGCTCCATGCGCGGCCGCACCATGTACGTGATCCCGTTTGTTATGGGCCACCTCGACGCTGAGGATCCCAAATTCGGCGTCGAAATCACGGACAGCGCCTACGTGGTCGCATCCATGCGCATCATGGCCAATATCGGAACGGCGGTACTGGACAAGATCACCGAGACCAACGCCTTCTTCGTTCCGGCACTCCACTCCCTGGGTGCTCCGCTCGCGGAGGGCCAGAAGGACGTCGCCTGGCCCTGCAACCCGGACAAGTGGATTGTCCACTTCCCCGAAGAGCGCTCCATCTGGTCCTTCGGCTCCGGCTACGGCGGAAACGCCCTGCTGGGCAAGAAGTGCTACGCCCTCCGCATCGCTTCCGTGATGGCACGCGATGAAGGCTGGTTGGCCGAGCATATGCTCATCCTCAAGCTGACCTCCCCGGAGCAGAAGAAGTACTACGTCTCTGCGGCCTTCCCGTCCGCCTGCGGCAAGACCAACCTCGCGCTCCTCGATCCCACCATCGAAGGCTGGAAGGTCGAAACCCTGGGTGATGACATCACCTGGATGCGGATCGGCAAGGAAGGCGAACTCCGCGCCACCAACCCCGAGGCCGGCCTGTTCGGCGTAGCCCCCGGCACCGGCTGGGGCACCAACCCCAACGCCATGCGCGCCATCGCCAAGGGCCACAGCATCTTCACCAACGTTGCACTCACGGACGAGGGCGGCGTGTGGTGGGAGGGTATGACCGATGAGGTTCCCGCCCACCTGACCGACTGGCAGGGCAACTCGTGGACCCCGGACTCGGACAAGCCAGCCGCACATCCCAACTCGCGCTTCTGCACGCCAATTTCCCAGATCGACATGCTGGCCGAGGAATACAACAGCCCCGATGGTGTGGAGCTCTCTGCCATCCTCTTCGGCGGCCGCCGCAAGACCACGGTGCCCCTGGTAACCCAGGCCCGCGACTGGACCAACGGCATTTTCATGGGCTCCACGCTGTCCTCGGAGACCACAGCAGCTGCTGCCGGCCAGGTGGGCGTGCTCCGCCGCGACCCGATGGCCATGCTGCCGTTCATCGGCTACGACGCCGGTGACTACCTCAAGCACTGGATCAGCGTTTCCTCCAAGGCCAACCCGGCGCGGCTGCCCAAGATCTTCCTGGTCAACTGGTTCCGCCGGACAGCTGACGGCGGATTTGCCTGGCCTGGCTTTGGTGATAACGCCCGCGTCCTCAAGTGGGCCATCGAGCGCATCGAAGGCAAGGCCGCCGCTGTGGAGACCCCCATCGGCTTTGTTCCGACCGGCGACTCGCTGGACCTCACCGGACTGGACCTGACCCACGCCGACGTGGAGGACGCCGTGCGCGTTGATCCCGGGGAATGGGCCGCTGAACTGGCTTCCATCGAGGAGTGGTACGCCAGGTTCGGTGACTCCCTGCCCGAGGCACTGACCTCCGAGCTTGCCTCATTGAAGGCACGCCTGGGCTGAAACCCCTAAAGTACGACGACGGCCCCGCACCTTTTTCGAAAAGGTGCGGGGCCGTCGTCGTACGCTTTCTAGCTGGCGAGCCAGATGTCGGGGCCGAACACTTCGTAGTGGATCCGGGTAGCGGGGATGCCGGCGTTGATGGCCTCGTTGCGGATGTTCTTCATAAACGGCAGCGGCCCGCACAGGTACAGCGAGGCGTCGGCCGGAAGATCCACTTCGCGAAGGGACATAAAGCCTTCCTTGGTCCCGGCGACCGGGCGCTCGAGCCAGAGCTGAAGATCGGCCCCGTCGAGGCGTTCGACGTCATCGGTCATCTGGCTGCGGAGGGCCCAGCTTTCCAGGTCGCTTTCAGCATGCAGGACCAACACCTGGCGGTCCGAGCCGGAATCGGCCAAGGAGCGCAGGATGGACGCGGTGGGCGTGCAGCCGATTCCGGCCGAGGCCAGGACCACAGGGCCGTCGCCTTCCTTGAGCGTGATTTCGCCGTAGGGGTTGGAAATGTCCAGGACGTCGCCCACCTCGACGCTGTTGTGCAACACGGGCGAGACTTCGCCGCCGTCGTCCTTCTTTGTGGTGAAGCTGCGGCTTGTGCCGGCTTCGCCGGACAGCGAGTACTGGCGGACCTGGCGCAGGCCGTCCGGCAGGGTCACTTTCACGCTGACGTACTGGCCCGGGAGGGCCGGTGTTATGGGGGTGTCGTCGGCGGGTTCCAGGGTGAACGTCATGGAACCGGTGCCGGCGGCCGTCTTTGCTGCGACCCTCCAGGGGCTCCACATCTTGCCGTTGGCCTGCGCAGCGTAGAGGCCTTTCTCCAGCTTGATCAAAGCGTCCGCCATCAGCCAGTAGACCTCGGTCCAAGCCTCGGCGATTGCCGGCGTGATGACCTCGGCCAGGTCTTCGGCGATGGCATCGAAGAGGTGCTTATAGACCACCTGGTACTGCGGTTCGGTGATTCCGAGGGACGCGTGCCGGTGGGCGATGCGGGCGAGCACGGTCTCGGGAAGAGTGCCGGGATTACTAACCAGGTGGGTTGCGAAGGCGGCGATGCTTCCGGCCAGGGCCTGCTGCTGGTTGCCCGAGCGCTGGTTGGAACGGGAGAAGAGCCCGTCAAGCAGTTCGGGATGAGCGGCGAACAGCCTGGAATAGAAGTTGGGGGTGATGGCTCCGATCCGCGAGCCGACGAGCGGCAGCGTTGCCTCAATGACTGGGCGGGACTTGTCCGAGAGCATGCGTACTCCTGATGTAGGGACCGGGCGTTCATCCGGCCGTATTCAATACTCGTATTTGCAATGCGAGTATTCATATCCAAAGTTCTACACCTTGTAGAATTTCGAATCAAATCGGTGACGTGCGGGGCTTCGGGACTTAGAGGCCGGGCCGCAGCCCGATCATGGCAAAGACGGGCGCCATCTGCCGGAAGCTGGGAAGTTCGGCAATAACCAGCGGATCGAGCTCCCGGTAGAAAGCCTCCCGGGCACGGGCCAAGGCGCCGCGCAGCCGGCACTCATTGATGAGCGGGCATTCGCCATTCAGGGTGTGGCAGTCCGCCGGGTCTGCACGGGTATTCAAGAGCCGCAACAGCTGGCCCACCGTTGCCGTGTGGCCCACCGCGCTGAGCCTCGAGCCGCCGTTCCGGCCCCGCTCGACGTCAATCATGCCCAGCTCACGGAGCCTGGCCATGGCTTTGCTGACGTGGTTGTACGGGGTGCCCACAGCGTTGGCGATGCTCTGCGTGGTCAGCAGGTTACCGTCCGGGGCTGCGGCGAGCACCATCATTGCCCGCAGGCTTACGTCCGCAAAGGCATTGAGTCTCATGTCATCAACCTAGCGGAGGTCTAGTCCACCCAGATGGCGGGTTCGCTGGAATCAGCTGCCAGCTGGCCGAACTCCCATTCGTGGGGGGACTCCGTGTTGGGTTTATATGGCAGCACAGCCGCAAAAAGGGAGCCGTCCCTGTGTTCGGTAGCCACATGGATGGCGTCCGAGTCCTCCTCCACCAGGAGGATGTCGCAGACCACCGCCGCGGCGCGGAACTCACCCCTGTTCTGGCGGAGCAGTTCGGTGAGGTCGCTGATCATCGAGTCGGCGTCGAAGTCGGCATCCGAACCGTCCTTGGCGTCAGCGGGGGTGACGGCCATCAGCCGGACTTCACCGTCGTTTTCCACCACCAGGGCGAACGGCAGGAACCCGCCGTTCCGCTGCAGCTGTTCCTGGGCCGCGCCGATGCCCGTGCCCAACAGGTTTTCAAGGTCCGTGGCAGTGGCTTCCGGGACGCTGTCCCGCCAGGACGGGGTTTCCACAGGGGTATCCGCGGAGCCACTGGAGGCGTTGGAGTCCACGTACGGTTTAGCGCCGGACATTGGAGAGCACGCGGTCGCGAACACGTTCCATGGTGGGACGGTCCGTTGCTTCCACGTTCAGGCGGAGGAAGGGCTCGGTGTTGGAAGGACGCAGGTTGAACCAGTAGCTGCCGTCGTTTGCCGTGAACGTGCTGCCGTCCATGGTGTCGATGGTGATGTCTTCCGCGGCAAAATCTGCCCGGACCCGCTCAACGGCTGCGGCCTTGTCGTCGATCTCGGAGTTGACCTCACCGGAGGAAACGTAGGGCTCGTACTCGCGGCCGAGCTCGGACAGCGGGCCGTCCTGCTCCCCGAGGGCAGCCAGGACGTGCATGGCGGCCAGCATGCCTGTGTCAGCGTTCCAGAAGTCGCGGAAGTAGAAGTGGGCGGAGTGCTCGCCGCCGAACACCGCGCCTTCCTCTGCCATGACTGCCTTGATGAAGGAGTGGCCCACGCGGGTGCGGACCGCACGGCCGCCATCGTGCTCTACAAGCTCCGGCACTGCGCGGGAGGTGAGCAGATTGTGGATGATGGTGGGCTTCGCCTCACCCTGAGCCTGGGCGCGGGCAATTTCGCGGCGCGCCACCATGCCGGTGATGGCCGACGGCGAAACGGGCTCACCCTTTTCGTCAATGACGAAGCAGCGGTCGGCGTCGCCGTCGAACGCCAGTCCGATATCGGCGCCGTGGGCGAGGACAGCGGCCTGCAGGTCACGGAGGTTTTCCGGCTCAAGGGGGTTGGCCGGGTGGTTGGGGAACGAACCGTCCAGCTCGAAGTAGAGGGGGATGATCTCGAACGGAAGCTTGTGCAGGAGGGCGTCGCCCAGAACCGCCGGGGTGGTGAGGCCGGCCATGCCGTTGCCGGCGTCGACCACGACCTTCAGCGGGCGGGAGCCGGAGAGATCCACCAGCTTGCGCAGGTACACGGCGTAGTCCTTGAGGACATCGTGGACGCCGATCAGGCCGCGTGTGGGCGCTGCCGGGATGGAGCCGGTGTTGAGGTAGTGCTCGGCGAGTGCCTGGATTTCCTTGAGTCCGGATTCGGAGGAGATGGGCTGCGCACCGGCCTTGGACATCTTGATCCCGTTGTACTCCGCGGGGTTGTGGCTGGCAGTGAACGTTGCGCCGGCCGCGTTCAGTGACCCGCAGGCGAAGTAGAGTTCGTCGGTGGAGATCAGGTCCAGCAGCTGGACGTTGGCTCCGCGGGTGGCGGCACCGTCTGCGAACGCTTTGCTGAATTCGGGGGAGGACGGGCGCATATCGCCGCCCACGAGGACAGTCTGGCCTTCCAGCTCAAGGACATCGACGAACGCGGCTCCGACGGCTTCGACGATTTCGGCCGTGATGGAATCACCCACGATTCCCCGGACGTCGTAGGCCTTGAAGGATGCCGAGAGGTCAAAAGTTTTTGTCTGTTCGCTAGTCACGGGTCTTATCTTACGTGGAAGCGGACAGGTGCCTGTTGAGGGGAAGTGGAGCACTGACCGTATCCACATAGTGGGCCTCCGGGTCCTCGCTGTCGGTGGCGGCTGGGATACTGAATCAATGGCCGATACCCAGAACACCGCCCTTCGCCCCGCCGCTGCTGCTGACTCCGGTCCCACCAGGACCCAGGCGCTGAAGGTCCTCCGTGAACTTGTGGGGCATCCGGAAGCGGGCTTCCACGACGGGCAGTTTGAAGCCATCGAAGCACTGGTCGACGGCGGCCGGCGGGCTTTGGTGGTCCAGCGCACCGGTTGGGGAAAATCGGCAGTGTACTTTGTGGCCTCCCTGCTGCTCCGGCGCCGCGGTGCAGGCCCCACCCTGATCGTCTCGCCGCTTCTGGCCCTGATGCGGGACCAGGTCGCCGCGGCCGCCCGTGCCGGCGTCCGGGCCGTGGCAATCAACTCCGCGAACCAGCTGGAGTGGGACACCGTCCGGGAACAGCTCGCGGCCGATGAGGTGGACGTGCTCCTGGTCTCGCCGGAACGGCTCACCAACCCCTCATTCCGGGAAAACCAGCTGCCGGAGCTCATCCGCCGGACCGGTCTGCTGGTCATTGACGAGGCCCACTGCATTTCCGACTGGGGCCACGACTTCCGGCCGGACTACCGGCGGATCGCGGACCTCATCACGCAGCTGCCTGACTCCGTGCCTGTGCTTGCCACCACAGCAACGGCCAATTCGCGGGTGGTCCACGATATCGAGGAACAGCTGGGCGCCGGTGTCCTG
This sequence comes from Pseudarthrobacter sp. DSP2-3-2b1, assembly GCF_049895945.1. Lineage (NCBI taxonomy): Bacteria > Bacillati > Actinomycetota > Actinomycetes > Micrococcales > Micrococcaceae > Pseudarthrobacter > Pseudarthrobacter sp. DSP2-3-2b1. Next base: position 26,981 of record NZ_JAFCTI010000016.1, read on the forward strand.
ACCATCCGCGGCACCCTCGGCCGCGACTCCCTGCGCCTGGGCGTCCTGGCACTGCCCAACTCCCGCGAACGGCTGGGCTGGCTCCTGACCCATCTCGCCGACCTCCCCGGCAGCGGCATCATCTACACCCTGACAGTCTCCGCTGCCGAAGACACGGCGCGTCTTCTTGCCGAAGCGGGTCACGAGGTGCAGGCCTACACGGGCCGGACCGATCCTGCGGACCGCGAACGGGCTGAGCAGCTCCTCAAGGACAACCAGGTGAAGGCGCTTGTGGCCACCTCCGCCCTGGGAATGGGCTTTGACAAGCCGGACCTTGGGTTCGTTGTGCACCTGGGGGCTCCGTCTTCCCCGGTGGCCTACTACCAGCAGGTGGGGCGTGCGGGCCGTGGCGCGGCAAACGCAGACGTGCTGCTGCTGCCCGGCTCGGAAGACCGCGATATCTGGCAGTACTTCGCCACTGCTTCCATGCCCTCCGAGGAGAAGGCCAGTGCCGTGCTGACCGCCCTGGCTGAAGCAGGCACGGCCGTGTCAACGGTTGCCTTGGAAGCGCGGGTTGACCTGCGCCGCACGCCGCTGGAACTGCTGCTCAAGGTTCTGGCCGTGGACGGTGCCGTGGAACGGGTCGGCGGCGGCTGGCGGTCCACCGGCCAGCCCTGGTTCTACGATTCTGAACGCTACCGCCGCATTGCCGAAGCCCGGGTGGACGAGCAGGACTCCATGGTGATTTACCAGGACACGGCCGGCTGCCGGATGGAGTACATCACCTCGGTTCTGGATGACGAAACGGCGCACGCCTGCGGACGGTGCGACAACTGTGCCGGCCGCTGGTTCCCCGCGGACATCGCCGAGGACGCCACCGCGGCCGCCGGGCAAACCCTCAGCCGCGCCGGCGGCGTGCTCGAGGCACGCCTGCAGTGGCCCAGTGGCATGGACCGCCTGGGCGTTCCGGTGAAAGGCAAAATCAAGCCCGACGAATCACTGACGGACGGCCGGGTGCTGGCCAGGCTCACCGATCTGGGCTGGGGCGGGGCGATGCGTGGGATTTTCGCGGCCGGGGCAGAAGACCGGCCGGTCGATCCGGCCATGCTGCAGGCATGCGTCCAGGTCCTGCGCGAATGGGCAACTCCTGTTGGCCGGAACCCGGGTTGGAGCGGTGCGGGCAGGCCGGCGGCAATCGTCAGCATGCCCTCACGCAGCAAACCTGAACTGGTCCGCTCGCTTGCGCAGGGGATCTCGGAAATCGGCAGGATGCCCTACCTGGGCGAGCTGGACCTCGGCCATGGCGGACCAACGGGAAGCCGGGGCGGCAACAGCGCGTACCGCTTGGCCGGCGTCTGGGACCGCGTGGTGGTGGGCCCGGAGCTGGAGGCTGCTTTGGCTTCCCTGGGCGGTCAGGGCGTGATGCTGATTGATGACCTCGTGGACAGCCGCTGGACAGTCACCGTGGCTGGACGCGCCCTGCGGCGGGCGGGTGCGGGGGCTGTTCTTCCGCTTGTTCTTGGCCAGGCCGGCTGACGGCGGCACCGGCCTGCCGGTGAAGGGCCAGGCTGTCCGCCGTGCTGAGGAGCATCAGGACAGCCATGGTCAGGAAGGCCCCGCGGTACGGGCCGGCCGGATCTGCGGAGAAGGCGCCCACGCCGTCGAAAATGCGGATCAGGAGCGCGCCCACCGCAATGCCGGCACCTGCAGCCAGCTGCACCAGCGTGGCGGATACGGTGTTGGCGGAGGTGAGCTGGGCGGGCCCGATGTCCGCATACTGCACCGAGGCGTAGGCGGAGAAGCCGATTGACCGGAATGCCCCGCTGAGGACCAGCAAGGCGAAGATCAGGGCTTCCGGCGTGTCAGGAGTGATCAGGGCGCAGGCGGCGAAGGTTGCCGCGGAGGCCAGCGAGCCGAAGACCAGCATGGCCCGGAAGCCGAAGCGCCTGATCAGCGGGGTAGTAGCCGGCTTGATGCCGATGTTGCCGACAAAAACCGCGGCCACCATGATTCCGGCGTGGATCGGCGACCAGCCGAAGCCGGCCTGGAACATCAGCGGCAACAGGAACGGCACCGAGGTAATGGTCAGCCGGTAAACAAACCCACCGGTGGCCATGGCACGGAAGGTCCGGGTGGAAAAGACGGTGAGGTCAAAGAGCGGGGTTCTGGCGCGCCTCATCCACAGCACCGCGGCAACCAGGGCCGCTGCACCTGCAGCTGCGCTCAGGGCTGCCCATGGCCCGTCCGGGTGGGCGGTGGCCAGTTCCAGGCCAACCACCAGGGCGCCAACTCCCGCGCTGGTGAGGATCAGCCCGAGCCAGTCCAGCCGCCGCTGACGGTCTCCGGCGCCGGTAGGGACCAGCCGCAGGGCAGCGATGAAGGCTGCCACACCCAGCGGCAGATTGATGAGGAAGATCCAATGCCAGGACAGGTAAGTGGTCAGGGCCCCGCCCGCCAGTGGAGCCAGTACGGGGGCGAGCAGTGCCGGCCACACCAGGAAGGCTGTGGCGCGCAGCAGTTCTGACTTGGGTGTTCCGCGGAGCACCACCAGCGTCCCCACCGGGACCATCATGGCCCCGCCTGCGCCCTGGAGGATCCGGCTGAGGGTCAGCATGGTGAGGTCGGTGCTCAGGGCACAGGCCAAAGAAGCCAGGGTGAACAGCGCGATCGCCAGGCAGAACACGCGGCGGGCCCCCATGCGTTCGGCGAGCCAGCCGCTGAACGGGATACCCATGGCCACGGTCATGAGGTAGGCGGTCATGGTGATGTTGACGTCGGCGGCGGGCACGCGCAGGTCCGCGGCGATGCTGGGGATGGCGGTGGTCAGGATGGTGCCGTCGAGGATTTCCATGAAGAAGGTTGCGGCTACCAGCAGGGCAAGCCGGGGATTCCACACCTGATGAGTGCTGGGTTCCGTGTCCGTGCCGTTGCTTGCTGCCATTGAACCATCCTGCCACCGCGGGCTAACGGTGCGCGCTGCGTGTCCGTACGCCGGACTGGCTGAACCCAGAACCCGGGTACGCAAAAGGCCCCGGTCAAGGACCGGGGCCAAACGCGGAGACGGGGGGATTTGAACCCCCGGTGGAGTTGTGCCCCACACTTCATTAGCAGTGAAGCCCATTCGGCCGCTCTGGCACGTCTCCAATTGCTATTCCTAGCCCACCAAGGATACGCAGAACGGGGCATGCAGCGCAAAACGGGAGCCCGGCGCCGCCGGGAGCGGCGACTCAGGCCGCTGTTCGCGCCGAACTGGGGCCGCGTCAGGCGCCCCCGCCAGCCAACGTCCGCCACAGGAAGTGCTGGCTGCGTGCCTGGAGTGCCGCCGCCTGCCGGTTGTCGGAGGCACCGGCGTGGCCACCCTCCAGCGCCTCGTGGAACCAGACATTGGGGATGCCCATGGCCTCCATCCGCGCAGCCATTTTGCGGGCCTGGACCGGTCCCACCCTGTCATCGGACGTGGCCGTCCAGATGAACGTCTCCGGGTACTCCACCCCGTCCTTGAGCAGGTGGTAGGGCGAGAACGTTTTAATGTACTCCCATTCCTCAGCCACATCCGGGTCGCCATATTCGGCGATCCAGGAGTGGCCGGCGGAGAGCTTGGTGTAACGCCTCATGTCCAGCAGCGGCACTCCGCACGAGACCGCACCAAAGAGTTCCGGGTAGCGGGTGAGCATGTTGCCCACCAGCAGCCCGCCGTTGGAGCCGCCCACGCAGCCAAGCCGTTCCCGTGACGTGACCCCGCGCGAGATCAGGTCCTGCGCCACTGCCGCGAAGTCCTCGAAAGCGCGGTGCCGGTTCTCCTTCAGGGCTGCCCGGTGCCACGACGGTCCGTACTCGCCGCCACCGCGGATGTTGGCCACCACATAGACCCCGCCGCGGGAATGAGCTGCCTCGCCCGGCCCACCAGGGGCGGTGGTCCGGCGCTCCAGCCACGCCCTGCCCACGGTCCCGCTGTAGGCAGGGGTCCTGGAAATCTCAAAGCCGCCATAACCGGAGAGCTGCGTGGGGTTCTGCCCGTCCAGGACAAGCTCCCGCGAGGCAACCTGAAAGTAGGGGACCCGGGTGCCGTCTGCCGAAACAGCGAAGTGCTGCTGCACCTCGTAGCTGGCATCATCAAAGAACGACGGCGACGCCTTGACTGCCGTATGGCTGCTCACCACGCCGCCCGTCCCGGCGCCGTCCCTCACCAGGGTTCCGCGCATCAGCGTGCTGGGGGTGGTGAAACCAGTGGCGACCAGCCAGAAATCGTCGCCCGCACCGCCGTCGGCCGGTCCCTCATCCTCGTCGTCCACTGCGTAGGCGTTGACGTCGTGCAGCGGCGGGCAGGCGTCCAGCAGGGAGGAAGCCCAGGCAGCACCGCCCGCCGCCAGGCCCGGCCTGGAGGGGTCCAGCACCCGGATCTCGGACGAGACGTCGCGCAGAAGATTCAGCAGCAGGAAATTCCTGGTCCAGCTCCACGACTGCAGCGAGGTGTGGGCATCCGGGGTGAACAGCACCGAGATTTCCCGCGTCCCTGCAACGTAGTCCTCGAATTTGGCCGCGAGCAGCGAACCTGCAGGGTAGGTGGTGCCGTCCAGAACCCAGTCGCGCTGCGGCCGGAACAGCAGCCACTCCCGGTGGGCGCTGAGGTTCACATCCGTAGGGGCATCGATCTCCACCAGAACGCCGTCAGCCTGCACAAACGTGCGGCGGTTGAAGAAGTCGATGTAGTCCACCGCGAAAGTGCGCTCGAAACCGGGCGTGGAGTCGTGCGCGGCCAGGGCCATCATGTGGTCCTCAGCCACCTCAAAAAGCCGGGCAGCGGCGGACAGCGCTTCGCCGCGCCGCAGCGTGACGGCGGTCCGGGCGTAGGAGGACGCCGTCTTGGGCAGGTCCCCGGCGGTGGAGGCAACCAGCAGCGTGTCCGCATCCAGCCACGAGACGTTCCCCTTCGCCGTCGGGAGGTCAAAGCCGCCGGCTGCGGGGTCAACAAAGGTGCGGCTTCCGACGTCGAACTCCCGGTAGCGGTTGGCATCGCCGCCGTCGGGGGAAAGCGCCAGCAGCGCCAGTTTGTACGGCTCCCCAGCGGCAGGGCGAAGGAAGGTGGCTCCGTGGAAAACCCACTCCTCACCTTCCGCGGCGGCGAGTGCGTCCACGTCCAGGAGGACGTCCCATTCGGGGGAGTCCGTTACGTAGCTCTCCCAGGTGGTGCGGCGCCACAAACCCTTGGGGTTCGCCTGGTCCTTCCAGAAGTTGTAGTAGAAATCGCCGCGTTTGCCCACCATGGCGATCCGGTCCGTTGAGTCCAGCACCTCCAAAATGCTTCCTTCCAGGCCGGCGTAGTCAGCGTCCTCCAGAAGGTCCTCGGTGCGGGCGTTCTGCTCCCGGACCCAGTCAAGCTGCGCCTCGCCGTAGATTTCCTCGAGCCAGACGTTCTCGTCGGTGGGTTCAGGGGCGGCCCCGCCGCTGGAGGCATTCGAAGAGGCATTGGGGGAGGAAGAACCGGGCGCTTGATCAGCTGCTGTGGTGGTCATGCGCCCCATCCAAACAACATCTGAGCGCAGCGTGCAAGTCAAACACAACGGGCATGGGCCGATACTCTGGATGCCGTGGGTAAATCGCAGAGCATCCGGACAGCCATCATCGGCGCCGGCCCCCGGGGTACCAGTGTCCTGGAACGCCTGCTCGCCAACGCCGCTGCCCGCCCCGGCTCCGGACTCCACATTGACGTGATTGATCCCTACCCGGCGGGTCCCGGACATGTGTGGCAGCCTGACCAGTCCCGGCTGTATCTCATGAACACCCAGTCCTTCTATCCCACGGTCATCCCTGAGGACCCCGGGCTGGCCAAGCCCCTCGCCGGCACCACGTTCGACCGCTGGCGCGCCCGCCAACAAACCGGTCCGCTACCCTCCCTCACGCCGGATGAACGGTCGGAACTGGCCGCGCTGGGATCCCGCGACTTTCCCAGCCGCGCGCTCTACGGCCGCTACCTGCGCTGCACGCTCGAGGAGCTCATGGCAAAGCTCCCCGACGGCGTCACCGTCAGCTTCCATGAGACGGAAGCCGTGTGGGTGCGCCCAACCGTAACCGGCGGTGGAACATCCGCGGAGGAGGCCGGCCCCGGCGGCGCAACAGCAGTCGCCGGAACGTTCGACGTCGGACTCGCCGGCGGCGGCTCGCTGACCGTCGATTCCGTGGTCCTCGCCCTGGGGCACCTGAGTTCCCGGCTCAACCCGGAGCAGCGCGAGCTGCAGTCGTCAGCGAAGCAGCTGGGCCTGAAGTATTTCCCGCCCGCCGTCCCTGCCGACGTCGACTGGTCCGCCATCCCTGCCGCGGAACCTGTTCTGGTGCGGGGGATGGGGCTGAACTTCTTCGACGTTATGGGGCAGCTCACCGAGGGCCGGGGCGGGAAATTCATCGACGCCGGTGGCAGGCTCGAGTACCAGCCCTCCGGTCAGGAGCCGTTGATCAGTGCCGCCTCCCGCCGCGGCACCCCCTACCGGGCCAAGGCCGCGCTGGGCGGTTACTACCCGTCGTCGGTCACCCTGCGGTACCTGACAGACGCGGCGCTGGCGCGGTTCGCGGCAACCGGGATCACTCCGGGCTTCGATCACGATCTCTGGCCGCTGCTGCACCGCGACACGCTCTGGGCCTACTACTCCACCCTGGTGCGCTCGCAGAAGGGCGTAGTCCCGGACCCGGCCGTGTTCCTGGCTGCGTTGGATGAGGCCCTGCGCCCCCACGCTCACAGTGCCGCCAGTTGGGAGGCCGCGGTGGAGAGCGTCCTGGCAGTGCATATCGGGCCGCGGCACCGCCTGGACCTGCTGGGCCTGGCCTCCCCGCTGGCCGGCCGGTCTTTCGCGTCGCGGGCTGAACTGGACGCCGCCGTGGTGGATTATCTCGTTGATGACGCCCGCCGTTCAGCGCTGGGGGAGCAGGACCCGGTGAAGATGGCCATCGGTGCACTGCATCACGGGCGGGCGGTGCTCAAGACAGCAGTGGCCGACGGCGGCATCACCGATGCGTCGTGGGTCGCCGGTCTCCGTGGCTGGTTCGAGTCGTTTGTGGAGGGACTTGCCAGCGGGCCGCCGGCCCTCCGTTCCGAGCAGTTGTCCGCCCTGGCCCGGGCCGGGGTGGTCAGCTTCGTGGGGCCCGATCCGCGGTTCGGCGTTGACCGGAGGACCGGACGTTTTACTGCCGTTTCACCGTGGGTGGGAGGTCCGCCGGTCACCGCGACGACGATGGTGGAGGCACTTGCGCCCGCCAACCGGGTGTCCGCCAATGACTCGCCGCTCCTGGAACAGCTGCTCGCGGACGGAATGGTGCGCCCGCGGCTGATGATGACGGCCGAAGGTGCCCCGGTGCAGTCCACAGGTCTTGACGTTGCCCCGCACCCGTACCGGCCGGTGGCGTCCAACGGCGCAGTCCCGGACGGTCTGTACGTGTTGGGCCTGCAGCTTTCTGCCTCCCAGTGGGGAACAGCCATCGCCGCGGAAGCCATCCAGCCGGGCGGTCCTACCTACCCCAGCGGCCAGCGGACACTGCGCGACGCCGACGAAATCGCCCGGGCCATCGTCGGCAACTGAACGGCCCCCTGAATCCAACGCTGTGGTGAGGCAGTACACAGCGTTGCAATAATCCGCGGCTTCGGGAAGAAATATTTGCCTCCGGAACACCGCTCACCGCGTCCGCAGCAGAAACATGCTGCGTCGTGAGGCGTAGCTGTTTGTGGTTCCGACGTCCCCATGTTGAGCGGCCGCGTCATTGCGTTGCCTTCCATGACGTCCCGCGCCCTGCTCCCCTACGCCACGTTGCGCACTGTTGTGGTGGATGACGCCGCGTTGACCCATGAGTCCCGGATTGCCGGTTAAGACGCGCTGTAGACGCCTGTGACCCGCGGTTTCTTCGTGTGAACGCCACCCTTCTTCCCCGGATTTTTCTCTGTTCTAGTGGTTGCCACGAGCCAGCCGGCCCGGAGCCGCATCAACGGGTTCCACCCACCAAGCGCAGAAAGAATCCCCATGAACTACCGAACCAAGCCCGCAGCAACAACAACCACCGCCGGCCCCAGCCGAGGCCTGGGACGGCGTATGGCCGCTGCCGCCGTGTCAGCCATCGCCGTGTCCCTGGTGCTGGCGGGTTGTGGCGGCGCAGCAACGGCACAGTCAGGAGGGGCACAGGGTGCCGGCGGCTCTGAAGTGAAAACCGTCCGGTACCAGGGTTCGCCCAACACCGTTGCGCTGGTGGAAGTGGCGGAGGACCTCGGCTACCTCGGTGACGTCAAACTCGAGTGGGTCAGCAACACCACCAGCGGCCCGCAGAGCATCCAGTCGGTTGCCACGGATCAGACGGACATCGGCGGAGCATTCACCGGCGCCGTGATCAAGCTGATAGAGGCCGGCGCACCGGTGAAAGCCGTCATCAACTACTACGGCGAGGACAGGGACACCTTCACCGGCTACTACGTCGAGGAAGGCAGCCCCATCAAAACCGCCCGGGACCTGATCGGCAAGAAGATCGCAGTGAATACCCTGGGTGCCCACCACGAAGCGGTCATCAATACCCACCTGAAGAACAGCGGACTCACGCCGGAGGAAATCAAGCAGGTCCAGCTCGTGGTGGTGCCGCCGAACGAAACTGAGGTGGCCCTGCGCAAGAAGCAGGTCGACGTCGGGACGCTTGGCGGTGTGCTCCAGGACCGTGCGCTCGCCGAGGGCGGCGTGCGCGCCCTGTTCACCGACGTCGGCGTCATCGGCGGTCCCTTCGATGCCGGCCAGTACGTCCTCCGGAACGACTTCCTGGCGAAAAACCCCGAAACCAGCCGCACCCTGGTCACCGGCGTCGCGAAAGCCATCGAGTGGGAGCGCACCACCCCACGGGAGCAGGTGATCGCCAAGTTCGAGGAAATCATCGCCAAGCGCGGCCGGAACGAGAGCACCGAAGCGCTGAAGTACTGGAAGAGCGTAGGGGTGGCATCACCCGGCGGGCGGATCCAGGACACCGACTTCACCCGCTGGTCCGACTACCTGAAATCTGCGGGGATCATCACCGGCGGCCTTGACACCACCAAGCTCTACACCAATGAGTTCAACCTGCTCGATACCCCGGCGCCTGCTGCAACCTCGAAAGGATAGGACATGACACCCAAAATCAGTCTCCGAAACGTCACCAAGGAGTTCGCAGTCAGGCCGGGCAAGGGCTCAGGCATCCGCCGCCAAGGCGAACCCTCAGTCCTCACTGCCATCGATGACCTCAGCCTGGACGTCGCCGCCGGTGAGTTCCTCACTCTGGTGGGCCCCAGCGGCTCCGGCAAGACCACCCTCCTGGACCTGCTGGCCGGGCTTTCCCGTCCCACATCCGGGAAGGTCCTGGTGGACGGCAAGGAAGTCACCGGACCGGGCCAGGACCGGGCCGTGGTTTTCCAGCAATACGCGCTGTTCCCGTGGCGCACAGCCTCGGCCAACGTCTCGATCGGTCTGGAGAACACCGGCTTGTCGAGGAAGGAAAGGGCGGCGAAGGCCAGCGAGTTCCTGGACCTTGTGGGCCTGGCCGGCTTCGAGGACCGGTACCCGCATGAACTGTCCGGCGGTATGAAGCAGCGCGTGGCTATCGCCAGAAGCCTCGCCTATGAGCCGGACGTACTCCTGATGGACGAGCCCTTCGCGGCGCTGGACGCCCAGACGCGCGAACAGCTCCAGGACGAGCTTCTGCGGATCTGGAAGGCGACCGGCAAGACCATCGTCTTCATCACCCACGGGATCGACGAAGCGGTCTACCTTGGCCAGCGCGTGGCGGTGCTGAGCGCCCGGCCGGGAAAACTGAAGGAAATCGTGGACATCAACATCCCCGACCGTGGCGGCGAGGCGGACATCCGCTCCCACCCCGCCTTCGTCGAACACCGCCACCAGGTCTGGTCCCTGCTGCACGACGAAGTCCGCCTCGCCCAGGACTCCGGCCACCGGAAGATCCTCCCGGACGGCACCGCCCCCGATGAACAGCCCCTCGAAAGGAGTGCCGCCTGATGAGCACTGTGTTGACCCGACCATCAGAGGCGGCTGCCGCCGTCGACCCTTCCCTGCAGTCCGGAGACGGACAGTCCGTAGGCGGGCAGGCCGGAGGACCCGGCACCGAAAGCGGACAACGCCCGACGCCGGCGGCCGGGCTGCGTGCCGCTGCCCACCTCGCCGGGCGGGCCGGCTGGAAATCCTTGGCCGTCATCCTGTTCCTGGCGCTGTGGGAGTTTGGTCCGCAGTACCTTGCCACGCCCGCCACCCGGGTTTTTCTCCCGCCGCTGCACGAAGTGCTGGCAGCCGGCGCCAAGCTCGTGGAGGACGGGCAGCTGCAGAGCCATCTGCAGGCCAGCCTGACCCGCTCGGTATCCGGCTTCGGGATCGCCGTGGTCTCCGCCGTGGTGCTGGGGCTGCTGATCGCCTGGTACGGCTGGCTGAATTCGTTCCTGAACCCGCTGCTGGAGCTCTTCCGCAACACTGCCACCCTGGCCCTGCTGCCGGTGTTCACCCTGCTCCTGGGGATCGGCGAGGAATCCAAGATCACCATCGTCGCCTATGCCGCGTTCTTCCCGGTCCTGCTCAACACCATCGCCGGTGTCCGGACCGTGGACCCGCTGCTGATCCGGGCCGCAAAATCCTTAGGGCTCAACAGCTTCAGGCTTTTCCAAAAGGTGATCCTGCCGTCAGCGGTTCCCACCATCTTCACGGGGATCCGGATGGCCGGCACATCGTCCATTTTGGTACTTATCGCCGCCGAAATGGTCGGCGCCAAGGCCGGGCTGGGCTACCTGATCGTCAATTCGCAGATGAGCTTCCTTATCCCGGACATGTACGCGGGCATCCTGACCGTCTCCGTGCTGGGGTTGGCCGTCAACGCCCTGCTCGTGGCGCTCGAACGGCACTTCTCCCGCTGGCGCACCGCCGTCGGCTCCACCTCCTAAATCCCTCCTGAACTGCAAAGGAAATCCCATGACCGTCATTACCGAAACCAAGCTCCAGTTCACCAAGCTCAGCGCCCGCATCGGCGCGGAAGTCCGCGGCCTGGACCTCAGCGGTGACCTGACCGCGGAAACCGTGGCCCAGATCCGTGCCGCCCTGAACACCCACAAAGCCCTCGTTTTCCGCCAAGCTAACGTCCGGACGGACGAGGACCAGGTCCGTTTCGCCAGCCACTTCGGCCCGCTCACCAAGGCGCACCCCACCGTGGCATCGGTGGACGGCAAACCCGCGGTCCTGCCCGTGGACAGCGAGAACGGGAGCGCGAACAACTGGCACACCGACGTCACGTTCGTGGTGAACCCGCCGCAGGCCTCTACCCTGCGCAGCATCACCCTGCCGGGCTACGGCGGCGAAACCCTGATTGCTTCCTCGGCCGGCGCTTACCTGGACCTGCCCGAGGAACTGCGGAACTTCGCCGACACCCTCTGGGCCATCCACACCAACGACTACGACTACTCCGTCCCCAAGAACCTGGAACACGCCAACGCGGACGAACGCCGCAAGGAATTCACCAGGATCCACTTCGAATCCGCCCACCCTGTAGTCCGCGTCCACCCGCTGACGGGGGAGCGGGGCCTGTTCATCGGCGGGTTCGCCCAGCGGCTGCGCATCGTGGGGCTGTCCAACACCGAGTCCAAGGACATCCTGCGCCTCCTGCAGGCCTACATCACCCGCCCCGAGAACGTGGTCCGCGTGAACTGGGAGCCGGACCAGCTGGTGCTTTTCGACAACCGCATCACCCAGCACTACGCACCGGACAACTACGATGGCCAGCCCCGCCAGCTTAACCGCGTGACCATCGCCGGCGACATTCCACGCGGCGTCGACGGCCGCAACAGCACCTCCATCAAGGGTGACTCGTCCGCCTACTCCGAGACCGTCGTCGTACCGGAACCTTCCCAGGCCCCCGCTTTTGCAGCAGCCGGAGTGAACCAGTGAGCGCGCCGGAGAACGGCGCACGGCAGCTGCACCTGAACGCGTTCCTGATGAGCACGGGCCACCACGAGGCGTCGTGGCGGCTGCCGGAGAGCAGCAGTTTTGCCGGCACGGACGTGGCGCATTTCCAACGGCTGGCGCAGACCGCCGAGCGCGGCAAGCTGGACTCGATCTTCTTCGCAGACTCGCCGGTGCTGCACGGGAACGTGGCCCAGAGGCCCTACACGAGCCTCGAACCCACCGTGCTGCTCGCCGCCATCGCGGCCGTCACCGGGCGGATCGGGCTCATTGCCACAGCCTCCACCACGTACAACGAGCCGTACAACCTGGCCCGCCGCTTTGCCTCGGTGGACCACATCAGCGGCGGCCGGGCCGGCTGGAACGTGGTGACCACCGCGGGTGACGCGGCCGCCAGGAATTTCTCCCTGGCCGGCCAGCCCGCCCACTCCCAGCGGTACCAGCGGGCGGCGGAGTTCCTCGATGTTGCCCGGAAACTCTGGGATAGCTGGGAGGACACCGCACTGGTGGGGGATAGGGCTGCGGGAGTGTGGGCGGACACTGACCGGGTGCACCCGATCAACCATGAAGGGCAGCATTTCCAGGTGGAGGGCGCCCTGGACGTCCCCCGATCGGTGCAGGGGCACCCCGTGATTGTCCAGGCGGGCTCCTCGGTGGACGGCAAAGACTTCGCGGCCGTGTACGCGGAGGCCGTCTTCACCGCGCACCAGACCTTAGTGGATGCGCAGGACTTCTATGCCGACCTGAAACGGCGGACGACGGCGGCCGGCCGGGACCCGCAGTCCATCAAGATCCTGCCGGGCATCGTTCCGGTCATCGGCGCCACCGAGGCAGAGGCACTTCGGCTGGAGCGGGAACTGGACGAGCTGATCCTGCCCGAGCACGCGGTCCGCCAACTGGCGGGCCAGCTGAGGGTCCCCCCTGAATCCCTGAAACTGGACGGCCAGCTGCCGGCCGATCTTCCGTCAGAGGATGAGATCGAGGGCTCCAAGAGCCGCTACACCCTGATCGTGAACCTTGCCCGAAAGGAGCAGCTGACCGTCCGGCAGCTCATCGGCCGGCTCGGCGGCGGCCGCGGGCACCGCACCTTCGCCGGGACCCCTGAGCAGGTGGCGGACGCACTCGCGCACTGGTTCCAGTCCGGCGCCGCGGACGGGTTCAACATCATGCCGCCGGTCCTGCCGTCCGGCCTGGACATCTTCGTGGACCAGGTGGTGCCCATCCTGCAGGACCGCGGCCTGTTCCGGCGGGAGTACACCGGGCGGACCCTCCGCGAGCACTACGGGCTCTCCCGGCCGGCCAACTCCTTCGTCGCAGCCAAGGCCCCGGCCCAGACCGCGGATCGGGTACCGCAGCCAGCTTGATCCGCCTCACTTAAAGCAACGCGGGGTCACTCGCGCCAATTCCGAAGGGAATCGGCGCGAGTGACCCCGCATTGGTCTTGGTGCGTGGGGGACTATCCCTTCAGGCACTTACGGTAGGCGGACATCGCGGTGCCATAGTTCGTCTGGCCCACCAGGTCCGCAGGGCGCTGCGGCTTGACCGGGGCGGTGCAGACGGGCGGGACGGGGACGCTGGCAGCGACCTTCACGTCCGTCTTGACCACGGTGCCGGACCCGACGGCGGTGAGCACCAGGGTGCCCGTGCCGGCTGCCGCGCCTGCCGGAACCTGCACATTCACAGTGGCCGCGCCGGCGGTCACGGGGGTGCTGCCGAGCTGGGTCACCGTGCCTGCGGCATCGGTGAACACCGCGGACAGTGCGGTGTTGACCGGGCTGCCCAGCGAGGTCAGATCCAGCTTGGACACCGTCAAACTGATGGCGTCACCGCTCTTGACCTCGGCCGCAGTGTTGTTCACCACGGCAACGGAGCGCCGGGCAAAGTCCGGCGATACCGGGCTGTTCGCCTGCAGGTACTTGATCCAGGCGTCCCGGTCCACCAGGCCGGAATCCTTGGTGTCAGCACCCTCCGTGAAGATCCGGAAGTTGTCGCCGCCCGTGGCCAGGAAGCTGAACGTGCCGATCCGGTATGCCTTGGCCGGATCGATGAGCGCACCGTCCACCCGGATGGAGGTGATGCGGTCACCGGCGGCGCGGGTTGCGTCGTAGGTGTAGTTGACGTTCTCAGACAGGCCCAGCTGCAGGTAGGCGCGGCTGGCCACCGAACCGTCAGCGTTGGTCTGCCACTGCTGCTCCAGGAGCGTCTTGAACTGTGCACCGGTGAGGGACGTGGTCCACAGGTTGTTCACGAACGGCAGGACCGCGTTGGCTTCGGCGTAGGTGACTGTGCCGTCCGGTGCGTAGTACAGCTCGTTGCGGAGGCCGCCGGCGTTGACCACGCCGATTTCCGCGCCGCCCAGTTCCGCCGGCTGGAGCGAAGCGAGCAGGGAGTCGGCCACGAGGTTGCCCAGCGTGGATTCGCTGGCACGGTCGTCACGCTTGGCCGCCCCGCCGGCGGGGTCAGCCGAGAACGCGGTGGTGATGTCCTCCGTTCCCGCGCCGATCGGCTGGTCGCCGATCACGGCGGCCTCGGCCAGTGCCTTCTTCACGATCGCATCAACCACAGCCACCCGTGGGTAAGCAGCCACCAGATCCGCGGCTGCTGCCGCGGTGCGCTTGACGTTGCCCGCCGTGTAGGCGGTGACGTCCTTGGTGGCGGTGTCCACAGTCAGACGGATCTGGCCGATGTTCTCGCCGTAGTTTCCGGTCTGGACGATCGGGCGGGTCTTGCCCTCCGTGCCCGGGACAGGAGCGTCCCAGACGTATTCCTTGTGCGTGTGGCCGGTGAAGATGGCGTCCACGTCAGCGGAGGTTTCGGTGACCAGTTTGGCGAACGGGCCGCCGGCTGCCACTTCCTCCGCCAGGGTGGCGCCATCCGGCGTACCGGATCCGGCGCCGTCGTGGTTTTCCACGATGATCACATCGGCGAGGTTTTCCGCCGTGATTTTCGCAGCTACGCGGTTGATGGCGTCCACGGGGTCACCGAATTCAAGGTCGGCAATGCCTGCCGGAGTGACAAGCGAGGGAACTTCCTCGGTGACGGTGCCGATGACGGCAACCTTGATCCCGTCCATCTCCAGGACGGTGTATTCCGGCAGCACCGGTTCGGTGGTGCCCTTCCTGTACACATTGGCGCCGAGGTACGGGAACGTGGCGTTCGTGCCGCCGGCGATGACGCGGTCCCGCAGGTCCGCCCAACCGCCGTCGAACTCGTGGTTGCCCACCGCTGACGCCTGAAGTTCAAGGGCGTTCAGGACGTCGATGGTGGGCTGGTCCTTGGCAACTGCCGAAGCAAATAACGAGGCTCCGATGTTGTCACCTGCGGACAGCAAGGCAGTGGCCCCCGGGGCGGCAGCGGCGCGCAGTTGCTCGATGGTTCCTGCAAAGAGGACGGTGTTGGCGTCGATCCGGCCGTGGAAATCGTTGATGCCCAGGAAGTTCAGCTCAACGCTAGCGGGGGTTGCAGGTCCCGCCGGGAGGTCCAGCCCCACCACAACCGGATCGTGGTCGCTGGCGCGGAACTGATCCGGGACGTAGTAGTTGGTGATGTTGTTGTTGTAACGGCTGTACTCCAGGGCCACAGACTCGACTGAGTTGATGTTCCAGATGTCCGCACCAGTGACCACGGCGTTGGCTGCCGGGGAAGCGAGGATGTGATCCAGCGAGCCCACCATGCCACCGAAGAGGTATGAATGCTTGGCGGAGCCGTCCGCGTTCTTTGCCTTCTCGTCCTGGTTGACGTAACCGGCCTCAGCCAGCACGTTCATCGGATCTTCCTTGGCGTAGGAGTTGAAATCGCCGATCAGGAAGACCTTGTCGGTTTCCTTCTCCGCCTGCAGGCTCGCGGCAAAGTCCCGCAGCGACGCGGCCTGGGCGGTGCGGGCGATGTTGGATGCGCCCTGGCCCTTGTCGGTGTCCGTCGGGTCTGCCGGAGGAGGCGATCCCTTGGACTTGAAGTGGTTGGCGATGGCGATGAACTTCTTGTCGAGTCCAGCGCCCACAGGCTTGAAGACCTGCGCCAGGGGCTTGCGCGCGCTGGCGAAAGCCGCAGTGTCGTTGAGGATGATGGATTCACCCACGGGTTCGGCCACGGCCTTTTTGAAGATGAAGGCGGTGCGGATCATGTCCTCGTCAGTCAGCGGGGGAGCGTTGGCAGGAGTGCGGACGTAGTCCCAGATCCCTGGGGTGGCGATGTTGAGCGCGTCCACCAGTTTGACCAGGGCGTCGTCGCGGTCCTTGCCGAACTTGGCGGAGTTTTCGATTTCCATCAGGGACACAACATCGGCGTCGGTTTTGGTGATGGCGGCGACGATCTTGGCCTGCTGGCGTTCGAAGTTCTCCGCGTTCGCAGCGCCACGGGCGTCACAACCGCCGCGGACCGTGATGGGGTTACCGGCGCGGTCCGTGTAGTAGGTGCAGCCGGTGAGGGCGTCGCCTGTGGTGGGGAAGTAGTTCAGCACGTTGAAGGACGCGATCTTCAGGTTGCCGCCCACTGCGGCGGGCGCCTCGGTGCGGGTGGCGCCGAAGTCCGCCGGCTGGACAGTTGCCCTGTTGGCATCCGTGAGGTGGGTCAGCGGCTGGAACTTCCAGGCATCGTTGGTGTAGCTGAGGACCACGTTGGTCTTGAACGTTACCGGCGAACCGACGCGGACGGGGTCAGCGACAGTCAGGTACGGAAGCGCCTGGCCCTTGTTCGAGCTGTTCAGGAAGTTCATGGTGGCGCCGTCGTCCAGCTTGATCCCGCGGGCGGCGTTGTCCGCCACGGCTGCCTGGAATTCAGCCGTGCCGTAACGCGCGACGGCGGTGGGCTGAACCAGGGTGGTGGTTCCGCCGGAGAGCCCGATTTCGCCGTACTGGTTCAGGGTGTAGTTATCGGTCACGGTGACCGGCCCCTGGGGTGCCAGGAGCATGCCTTCAAGGGACTCGCGGAAGGTCTCGGCGGCCGGCAGGGTGAAGTTGGTGGCCTTCACTTCAGGGGCTGGATCGGTGAGCTTCTTCAGGCCCGCAGCGGCGGCGACCGTTACCTGGGTCATGCCGTGGTACTCGCTGACGGCACCTGTGACTTCAACGTAGTCGCCGATCTGGACGGAACCGGCCGTGGCGGCCGAGTAGACAAAGATCGCGTCCGACGCCGTGTGGCCGGCCGGGGTGAGGTCCCCGCCGGTTCCCGGGGTCTGGATGTAGTAACCCGCGAATCCGCCGGTGGGGAACGCCGCGGTGACTTTGCCGCGGGTGGTGACCGATGTATCAACCAGTGGACTCGCGGTGCCGGTGCCCTGGATTTCGCTAATCGTCTTCGCAACGGGAGCGGGAGTCGGGTCCGGGGTGGGATCCGGGTCCGGTGTCGGGTCGGGGTCAGGGACGACACTTCCGCCGGCCGCCGTCGGGGTGATGCTGGCGCTCAGCGTGACGTCATTGAGGTTGTTGTTGGTGTCTACGAAGTTGCTGCGGTTCAAGCTCTTGACGTCGGAGTTTGAAGTAGTGCCCTTCGCGGCCAGCGTCTCAAAGGTGACGGAGGTGCCATAGCCCAGAAGGTCGGCCACTCCGGCCGGTTCAATAACCGAACCGGTGGCGAGGGTGACGGCTGTTGCCTGCTTCGCCAGCACGATGGTGCCGTTCTGACCCTGGAAATTCAGGTTCGTAGCCACCACGTCCGCAGCGGGAAGGTCCGCCCCGTTCGTGCCGTTGCTGCTGCCCTGGACGAGGTAGTACCCCTTCGCGGGAATGGAGCCCGTCAGCGGCGCCACGGTAGGCGCCGTTGTACCGCTGGCAGAACGGTACTGGAGCGACCAGCCCGCCAGGGAGACCGGGGAATCGGAGCTGTTGTACAGCTCAACGAACTTGTTCTTGTACGCCGCGCCACTGCTGCCGCCGCTGAGGTAGGCCTCGTTGATGATGACGGGCGAGGTGCCCGCGGCAGCAGGTGCTGCATCGACGGCGAACGCGGGGCCGGTTGCCAGCGGGGCTGCAACGAGCCCTGCTGCCAGCACGGTGCCGAGCGCCGCCCTCAAGGTGGAGTGATTCATCCGCTCTAACTTTCACTGTGGGCCCCGGGTCACGGGGCGCTTTTCTAAGCCGGAGCGATTTTCACCGGCAAATCAGCCGGTCATTTCATCCGGCCAGACATGTCCATTGGAGAGCCAAGCAGTACTGGGTGAACGCGAGGTTACCGCAGGGTAGGTTTATGAGGTCGGAGCATAACGCATGAACCGGCCGGGTCTTGTCAACAACGTTGGGAGGACCCTGGCCGGTTCCGGGTGGGCTGTGGGGGGAGAGAGTTAAAACTAAAGAACCCCGGCTGGCCAGCATTGCTGGCGAACCGGGGTTCCTTTCGCGGAAGGTAAGAGATTCGAACTCTTGGTACGGGGTTACCGCACACTAGTTTTCAAGACTAGCTCCTTCGGCCGCTCGGACAACCTTCCCTAACGAGTAGTGTTTCATAGGCAGTTGGCTGCAACAAAACGCCGGTCCGGCGTGCGTGCGGTGCACACTGGTTTGGTGCACTCATCAGCTAGAAACGGGAGTTCGGGATGAAAGCCGTCTACATAACAGAGCCTGGCGGTCCGGAGGTGCTGGAGGTCCGTGAGGTGGACGCGCCGGTCCCCGGGCAGGGCGAGGTACTGATCGACGTTGTCGCGGCAGGTTTGAACAGGGCCGACGTCCAGCAGCGCCGGGGCTTCTATCCGCCGCCGCCCGGTGCCTCCGAGGTTCCGGGGCTTGAAGTGTCGGGCCGGATCGCCGGGTTTGGCCCCGGGGTCACCAAGGCGTTCTCCATCGGAGACAAAGTGGTGGCGCTGCTCGCCGGGGGAGGCTACGCCGAAAAGGTTGCCGTGCCGGCGGAGCAGGTGCTGCGGATTCCCGACGGCGTTGACGTGGTCACTGCCGCGGCCCTGCCGGAAGTGGCGGCCACCGTGTATTCGAACCTGATCATGACCGCGCAGCTGCAGGCGGGCGAAACCGTCCTGATCCACGGCGCCACCGGCGGAATCGGCACCATGGCCATCCAGCTCGCCAAGGCCTTCGGTGCCAGGGTTGCCACCACGGCGGGAACGGACGAGAAAGTCGGTACGGCCAAGGCTTTCCTGGGGGCTGACATAGCCATCCACTACAAAGAGGAAGACTTCCCCGAAAGTTTGCGGCGGCAGAACGGTGGCAAGGGCGCCGACGTCATCCTGGACGTGGTGGGGGCCAAGTACCTGGCGCAGAATGTTGATGCGCTCGCCGATTACGGCCGGCTCGTGGTCATCGGACTGCAGGGCGGGGCCAAGGGCGAACTGGACCTGGGCCTGCTCCTGAAGAAGCGTGCTGCCGTTGTGGCAACGGCTCTGAGGCCCCGGCCCGTGGAGGAGAAGGGCGCCATCATGAACGCCGTCCGGGAGTCCGTGTGGCCGCTGATCTCCGACGGCCGGATCCGGCCCCTGGTGGCGAAGACTTTTCCGTTGGCCCAAGTTCAGGGTGCCCATAAGTACTTCGATTCCGGTGACCACGTGGGGAAGATCCTGCTCGTCATGTAGGTGCACCAAAGCGGGGTAAATACTGAGTATTGTGCCGCGGGCAGGCTTGCGTTAGCCTGAGTCCATACGCGGTATGCACGGGTCTTGGGGTCCGTGCATACCGCACGCTGACGCCGTCGCAAGGAGCATCATGTCCATCCGCCACAGCCTCCTCGCTCTGCTGCAGGACCAGCCGCGTTACGGCTACCAGCTCAGGGTCGAGTTTGAGAACCGCACCGGGTCAACCTGGCCCCTGAACATCGGCCAGGTCTACACCACCCTGGACCGGCTGGAGCGCGACGGTCTGGTCAGCAACGATGGCAGTGATGGTGAAGGCCATGTCATCTACAGCATCACCGCCGCGGGAAAAAAAGACGTACAGGGCTGGTTTACCGCGCCCGTGGAGCGCAACAACCCGCCGCGGAATGAGCTCGCCATCAAGCTGGCGCTCGCTGTGACGCTGCCCGGGGTGGACGTGCAGGCCATCATCCAGGCCCAGCGCGTGGCCTCCATCCGGGCGCTGCAGGACTACACCAAGGCCCGCCGGGACACCGCGGCCAGTGCCAAGTCGGCTGATACGGCCTGGCTTTTGGTGCTGGACTCGTTGATCTTCCAGACTGAAGCAGAGGTCCGATGGCTGGATCTTTGCGAAGCGCGGATGATCCAGCAGGCGCAGACAGCGGGCAAGGCTGCAGCACGTAAACCGTCCAACGGGGTCACTGTGGAAGAGGCTGCCCCGCTCATCGCGGATAACCGCCGGTGAGCGTCCAGGGACCGCAGCAGGTCCTGGAGCTCGCCAACGTCTCCAGGAATTTCGGTGACGGGGCGACGGCGGTCGCAGCACTGCGCGGCGTGGACCTCACCATCGCCGCCGGCGAGTTCGTCGCGGTGATGGGGCCATCCGGCTCCGGTAAGTCCTCCCTCCTGGCACTGGCCGGGGGACTGGACAGCCCGACGTCGGGAACTGTCTTTGTGGAATCAACGCCCCTTTCGGGGCTGGGACTGAACGAGCTCGCCCGGCTGCGACGCCGCGCCGTCGGGTATGTTTTCCAGGACTTCAACCTGGTGCCCACACTCACCGCCGCCGAAAACGTGGCCCTGCCCCTGGAACTGGACGGCACTGCCACCCGGAAGGCGCATC
Source organism: Pseudarthrobacter sp. DSP2-3-2b1 (assembly GCF_049895945.1). NCBI lineage: Bacteria > Bacillati > Actinomycetota > Actinomycetes > Micrococcales > Micrococcaceae > Pseudarthrobacter > Pseudarthrobacter sp. DSP2-3-2b1. The sequence goes on from NZ_JAFCTI010000016.1 coordinate 47,538, forward strand.
GCCAGGCGCTGGACGCGCTGCGGCAGGTAGGGATTCCCGAACTCGCGGAACGGTTCATGGACCAGATGTCCGGTGGCCAGCAGCAGCGGGTTGCCATTGCCCGCGCCATCGTCGGCGAGCGCAGGCTGATCCTCGCCGATGAACCCACCGGCGCGCTCGATTCCACCACCGGCCAAGGTGTTATGGAGGTGCTGAGGGCCAGGGCTGACGCCGGCGCGGCCGTGATGCTGGTGACGCATGAGGCCCGGCACGCGGCGTGGGCGGACAGGGTGGTGTTCCTCCGGGACGGCCGGATCGTAGACCAGGCGGCTGCCATGCACGATCCCGCCATCCTCCTGGCCCAGGCCGGCTACTGAGGTGGCACTCCGCCTCGATCCCGTACCCGGCGGCCGCCGGCAGTCCTACCGGGTGGCCCTCCGGATGGCGCGGCGCGATATCAGCCGCCACAAGGGCCGCTCACTGCTCATCATCCTGCTGATCATGCTGCCGGTCGGCGGAATGACGGGCGCGGCCACCCTGATCCAGAGCACGCAGGAGACGGCAGCGGAACAGGTCCGGTACGAACTGGGCAGCACCCAGGCACGGTTCCGCCCGATCCCCGCACCCAATAGCCAAATGGTCCAGGAGCCGCTGAACGATACCTCCTTCGGGGGCGGCTGGCAGGCGGACCCCGGCTACGTCCCGGTGGATCCGCGGGACGTCATCCCTCCCGGTTACGGGGTGCTGACCGAAGCTCCCGTGGCCGTCACGGGCGAATCCGGTGAGGCAGAGGTCCGCCTGATCGGCAAAGCAGTGGACGCCCTCAATCCCGCGTTCGCCGGGAAGTACACGCTGCTGCAGGGCCGCGCCCCTGCAGCGCCCCAGGAAGTCCTGGTTTCGCCGGGACTCCTGAAGCGCCTTGGCCTGCAACTGGGGGAGGGGATGACGACGTCGGCGGGTACCTTTACAGCGGTGGGCACCTTGCGCGATGCCACTCTCTCGGACAACAACGCCATCCTCTTCCTCAAGCCAGGCCAGGCAGAAGCCGGTACCGGAGAACGCGAGACCCTCTACTACCTCGTGGGCGATGCGCCCGTTACCTGGCAGCAGATTCTCGAACTGAACAAGCAAGGCGTCTCGGTGCTCTCGCGCAGCGTACTGCTGGACCCGCCCCCGGTCCGTGATGCGGCCGCTCCCCGGGGCTGGGAAGACTGGGCGCTGTACCTCACCCTGGGTCTGGTTGGCGCACTCGCCCTGCTTGAGGTGGGCCTTCTCGCGGGGGCCGCCTTCGCCGTGGGGGCCAAGCGGCAGGTCCGCGAACTTGCTCTCCTGGCAGCCTCCGGCGCCGAAGCTCCGACCGTCCGGGCCGTGGTGACAGCCGGTGGGCTGTGGCTTGGCGCGGCCGGGGTGCTGAGCGGCGCGGCCCTGGGTCTGGCCGGCGGGGCCGGGGTTGTGTTGTGGACCAGGTTGCAGGGGTCGGTGCGTTTCCCCGGCTTCCACCCGGACATTCAGGTGACGGTGGTTGCAATGTCCATGGGGCTGGGAGCGTGCGCGCTTGCCGCTTTGGTGCCCGCCCGGCAGGTGGCGCGGCAAGCGGCACTCGGTGCGCTCAAATCGGGACGCGCTCCCTCGGTCCCCGGGAAGGGGCCGGCCCGTGTTGGTACGGCGCTGCTGGTCCTGGCCGTGCTGCTGCTCGCGGCCGGCGGCTGGCTTGGCCTGGTTGGCGATGACCTTGATGTGCTGACGGAACGGGTTCCCGTTGTGGCAGGCCTGCTGATTGGCGGCACCGTCCTGCTGGTGGTGGCCCTTGTGCTCCTAACCGGCGGGTTTGTTTCGCTTCTCACCGGCCACACCGGCAGGCTGAGCCTGCCCCTGCGGTTGGCGGCCAGGGATTCGGCCAGGAACCGGACCCGCACCGTCCCGGCTGTGGCGGCCGTTCTCGCCGCGGCGACATTGGCCAGCGCGGTCATGGTGCTGGCAGCGAGCCAGTTCGAGGATGCCAAGAGAACCCACTACTGGTCCGCGCACCAGTTTCAGGCGACCCTTCCCCTGACCCTGGACGGTGTCCCCGTGGCGGCCGGGCCCTCTGTCCAGGGCGGTAATTCCCCGGGCGCAGCCAACCCGGACCCTGCCTTCCATGACCCTGATGCCGTGGCTGAAGTGGTGCGGCAGTCCCTCGAAGCGGTCGAATGGACGCAGCCGCTGTACTCGGTAGTGACCCGGTGGTGTGATCTGCAGGCCACAGAGGATGGTGGATGGGTGGCGGGCGGGGACCCTGCCGGGTGCCTGCAGTACGGGCTCGCCGTCCCGGCAGGCCATGAGTGCCCGGCAACACCGAAAGGGCGGATCGCGGACGCATCAGACTGGCGCTGCCGCGGCTCAATGTTTCCTGCCGGAATTTCCGGCCAACTCCCACAGCTGATTGTGGGCGGGGCGGACGAGCTCCGTGCTGTCCTTGGCCGGGAACCGGGCCAGGAGGCTCTGGATGTGCTGGAAAACGGGGGCATGGCAGTCAGTAATCCCGTATACGTCCAGGACGGGCACACCACGCTTGAATCCACCGACATGCGCAAGCCCAAGCCCACCACGGGCCAACGGTTCGAAGGCTACGAGGTGGTCACCAGCACGCGGCTGCGGGCCGCCGTCGAAGTTCCCGTGGCTCCGGTGCCGTATTACGGCGTCATCTCACCGGAGTCTGCTGCCAGGCTGGGGTTGACGGTTGAGCCGGCAGCGCTCCTGGTGCAGCTGCGGGGGATTCCTACGGACGCGGAGGGGGACAAGGTCTCAGCGGCCCTCGCCCGGTTCTACGGTGTTCCCGGCATGACCCTATACGTGGAACGCGGGGCGGACACGGACAATTCAGCCTTGCTCTGGCTGCTGGTGGGCTTGAGCGCGCTGATCACCTTGAGCGCGGCGGGCATCACCACAGGCCTGGCGCTCGCGGATGCCAGGACCGACCATATGACGTTGGCGGCCGTAGGTGCAGCACCGCGTCTGCGGAAGTCCCTAGCCGGAGCCCAGGCACTGATGACGGCAGGGCTCGGCACACTGCTCGGGCTCGCCGCCGGTGTTGTCCCAGCGTCCCTGATCGTGTCCGCCACCCGGATGTTTGCCGGGCCAACAATTCCCTGGCTGCAGCTCCTTGCGCTGCTGGTTGCTGTGCCGCTGACCGGTTCAGCCCTGGCTTGGATTTTCACAAGGGCACGGCTTCCGATGTCCCGCCGGGGAGTTGAGGCCTGAAATACGTCACTTACGCGAATTAGGGCACATATTTGGGTCTTTTTGATTGGCTTGAACGGGCTTAGCGTGGGACACAGGACGCTGTCCGGCCCGGGCAGCCGAAGTACGGAGGAACCTCGTATGACATCTCATGTTGCAGACTGCAGTGTTACCCGTTGCTCGTTCAACGACCATGAAGGCTGTACGGCCCACGCCATCACAGTCGGTGGCAGCGAAGACCATGCCAGTTGCGCCACCTTCATCGACACCGGTACGCACGGCGGCCTGCCGAAGGTCCTGGCCGACGTCGGGGCGTGCCAGCGCTCCGAGTGCGTCCATAACGACCATTTGATGTGCAATGCACCTGAAGTCCATGTTGGCCCCGGCGCTGACAACGCCGACTGCCTCACCTACTCACACGCGTAGGCGCCACCCAAGTATTCACAGCGCGTGCCGCCACAGCACGTGCACCTGCTGCCCCCGCGACGGTGCAGCCATTGAGAAGGCCCCTGCCCGGGAACAACCGCGCAGGGGCTTTTCCTGCGTCCGGCGGACTGAGCATTTCATACAGCCGGGCGTACGGCGGGCCGGCGTCATTGTGACCAGTCGACCTGAACCGCGCGCTCGGCTCCCACAGCCCGCCGTTCACCGCATGGACACACGGCGCGATGCCGCAGCCGTTCTCTCGTTGGCGCTGCGTTGGTAGGGTGCCTTTGAGCAAACCGAGCAAACGACTCAAGCAGGAATTCTCGAGGAGGAGACATGGCCAACAGGTCTAGTGAACCGGCAGGTTCAGGGCAACAACGGGGCGGTCCCTTGACCGCTGATCCGGCGCTGCCGCCGACGGCTGTGGATGCCGCCGTCAGCGAATCGGAAGACAGGAAATGGACACCGGCCAAGATCGCCTTGTGGGCAGCCATCGCGCTGCTCGGTGGCGTTGCCTGGTTCATGCTGGCCATCATCAGGGGCGAGACTGTCAACGCCATCTGGTTCGTCTTTGCATCAGTCTGTACATACCTGATCGGCTACCGGTTCTACTCCAAGGTGATCGAACGCTACATCACCAAGCCCGATGACCGCCGCGCCACTCCTGCGGAATACAAGGCCGACGGCAAGGACTACGTCCGCACGGACCGCAACGTCCTGTTCGGCCACCACTTCGCCGCCATTGCCGGGGCCGGCCCCCTCGTAGGTCCCGTCATTGCTGCCCAGATGGGCTACTTGCCCGGCACCATCTGGATCATCATCGGCGTCGTCCTGGCCGGAGCGGTGCAGGACTACCTCGTCCTCTTCTTCTCCATGCGCCGCGGCGGCCGCTCCCTGGGCCAGATGGCCCGCGAGGAACTCGGCGTCATCGGCGGCACCGCCGCCCTGATCGCAACCCTTCTGATCATGGTGATCATCGTCGCCATCCTTGCGCTCGTCGTCGTGAATGCGCTGGGCGAGAGCCCCTGGGGCGTCTTCTCCGTGGGCATGACCATTCCCATCGCCCTCTTTATGGGGATCTACCTGCGCTTCCTCCGGCCGGGCAAGGTCATGGAAGTCTCATTGATCGGCTTCGTGCTGCTGATGGCGGCCATCATCGGCGGCGGCATCGTGGCCGAGACCGAATGGGGCGCAGCGTTCTTCACCCTCGACAAGGTCACCATCGCCTGGGGCCTGATCGTTTACGGCTTCATCGCCGCTATCCTGCCGGTCTGGCTCCTGCTGGCACCCCGGGACTACCTTTCCACGTTCATGAAAATCGGCGTGATCGTCATGCTGGCGCTGGCCATCATCGTGGTCCGCCCCGAAATCACAGTTCCCGCCTTCAGCGAGTTCGCCAGCAGGGAGAACGGGCCGGTGTTCCCTGGGGCGCTGTTCCCCTTCCTCTTTGTCACCATCGCGTGCGGGGCCTTGTCCGGGTTCCACGCCCTGATCTCCTCAGGCACCACCCCGAAGCTGATCGAAAAGGAACGCCAGACCCGGCTCATCGGGTACGGCGGCATGCTGATGGAATCGTTCGTGGCCATCATGGCCCTGGTCGCTGCCATCTCCATTGACCGCGGCCTGTACTTTGCCATGAACGCACCGGTTGCCCTGACCGGCGGCACGGTGGAAACCGCCGCAACCTGGGTGAACAGCCTGGGCCTGGCGGGGGTCAACATCAGCCCCGAGCTCCTCACGGAGACGGCCAGGAACGTTGGCGAAGAGAGCATCGTTTCCCGGACCGGCGGTGCGCCTACCCTGGCCGTGGGCCTTGCCCACATCATGCAGCAGTTTATCGGCGGTACGGCCCTGATGGCGTTCTGGTATCACTTCGCCATCATGTTCGAGGCACTGTTCATCCTCACCGCTGTCGACGCCGGCACGCGTGTAGCCCGCTTCATGCTGCAGGATTCAATCGGCAACTTCATCCCCAAGTTCAAGGAGCACTCCTGGCGGCCGGGTGCCTGGCTCTGCACAGCGGTCATGGTGGGGGCCTGGGGCGCGGTGCTGCTGATGGGTGTCACGGACCCGCTGGGCGGCATCAACACGCTGTTCCCGCTGTTCGGCATTGCCAACCAGTTGCTTGCGGCCATCGCGCTTTCGGTCTGCCTGGCCATTGCGGCCAAGCGGGGCTCATTCAAGTACCTCTGGATTGTGGCTCTTCCGCTGACGTTTGCGGCAGTGGTAACCATCACCGCCAGTTTCCAGAAGATCTTCTCGCCGGTCCCGGCCGTGGGGTACTTCGCCAACAACGCGGCCTTCTCCAAAGCCCTGGCCGACGGCAAAACCGAGTTTGGAACGGCCAAGACCGTCGCTGCCATGGAGGCCGTGGTCCGCAACACTGCAATCCAGGGTTGGTTGTCTGTCATCTTCGTGGTCCTGAGCATCATTGTTATCGCCACGGCGCTCATCGCCACCGCCAAGGCATTCCGTAACCATGGGGCGGGCATAGCAAACGACGACCATGAGGACGCGGCCCGCGCTTCGCGGGTGTTCGCACCTGCAGGGCTCATCCCCACGCCGGCGGAAAAGGAACTGATGGACGAATGGAACAAGCTGCCTGCGGAACTGCGGTACGAAAGGCCGGGCCACCACTGATGAATACCAGCCTGGCCGCAGTAACAACGGGCTTCCGGGGTTTTGCCCGCTACCTTGGCGGTGTCCTCGGAGCGGACGCGTACACCAAGTATGTGGAGCATCACCGCGCGGCCGGGCATGGGCTGCCGCCTTTGACAGAACGTGAGTTCTGGCGGGACCGGACGGACCGCGAGGACTCCAACCCGCAGGGCAGGTGCTGCTGAGCTTCCCTGGGCGCCCCGGCAGGGCTGGAAGGGTGCGCGGGCAGCAGGGTATGGACCGGGTTGCGATTCATGACCTGGCGGGACTTCAGCGGCTGGGCTGCGCGCCGCCAGCTCGTGAGAGTATGAACGCATGAGCGATCCGAACGACACTCAGCTTGACGACGTCCCCGTTGAGGGCAAAACCCTTGACAGCGAGGGACCGGTTACCCCTGCCGCCGGCAGTCCCGCTCCTGGCCGTCCGGCTCCTGGCGGCCCTGCCCTCGGCAGCGGGGCACCGGATGGCCGGCCGGCTGGGGGCGGACCAGCACAAGATGCGGCGCCTGCCGGCAGGCCCAGGGGCAGCAGCGTTCAGGACCTGGTGGACGAGCCGGCGAAAGTCATGCGGATCGGCACCATGATCCGGCAGCTTCTCGAAGAGGTTAAGTCCGCTCCGCTGGACCTGGCCGCTCGCGAGCGCCTGGCTGAAATCCACGAGCGCTCCATCAAGGAGCTGGAGGACGGGCTGGCGCCGGAGCTGGTTGAAGAGCTGGAGCGGATCAGCCTGCCTTTTCCGGAGGACGGCACGCCTTCGGACGCTGAGCTCCGGATCGCCCAGGCCCAGCTGGTTGGTTGGCTGGAGGGGCTCTTTCACGGCATACAGACGGCCATTGCGGCCCAGCATGCCGCTCGGGAGCAGGCTGTGGCCCAGCTGCAGATGAAGCAGCTTCCGCCAGGAACAGTCATAGCCCCCGGGGTAATTATCGGGGAGAACGGCGAGCCGCAGCGGGCCACCGCCGGCCAGCCGCGGACCGGAGCAGGATCACCTGTGCGGCCGGACGAACCGGACCACGGCCCCGGCCAGTACCTCTAGGCTCCCGCGTGGGATTTTTCACTGCCGCCCGTCAAGGGCGCAAGGACGATGCTGAGCTGGGCAAGGGCCTCTGGCGGCGCGCCCACGACCGGTTCCACCGGGGACTTGACCGCTACCACCAGGTCCTTGAAGGGGTCGAGGACGAACAGCTCTACGCCGAACTGGTCGACATAGCCAACGAGCTTTCCGAACTCCTCGAACGTGTCCGCGCGGTTTGCGTCGAAGCCCAGAGACGCTCGCCGAGCGAGGGACTGGATATCCCCGGACCGCTGGCCGGTGTCCACCGGGCGCTGTCCAAGGCCGGCAACTCGCTCGCTACCACTGCAGAGGCCGCCGCCATGCTTCGGCTCGCCGTCGGGCCTGTTCCGGTGGGAGCGGCGTCAGTACGGCGCCGGGCGGAATCCGTGCTGGAGCAGGTGGCTGACGCCGAACGCCGGCTCGCCGGGGACGCCGCCAGCGGCCACCCTGAAAGTATTCCAGGTTAAGCGTCTGGCTTAGCGGCGCCTTTCACCGCCGGCCCGGGCCGTTCCCTTTGGCACGATGGGTGGATGACTTCTACACCGACACTCACTTTCAATGACGGACGCACCATTCCCCAGCTCGGCTACGGCGTGTGGCAGGTAGAGGACGGCATTGCTGAAAAGGTTGTCCGCCAGGCCTTCGAGGCAGGCTTCCGCCACATCGATACGGCAAAAATCTACGGGAATGAAGCTGGCGTTGGCCGGGCCATTGCCAGCTCAGGCCTCAGGCCGGAGGAGCTCTTCATCACCACCAAGCTGTGGAACGCCGATCAGGGCTACGAGTCCACACTGGCCGCATTCGAGGAATCCATGGACAAGCTGGGCCTGGAGACCCTGGACCTCTACCTGATCCACTGGATGCAGCCCAAGCAGGACAAGTTCGTGGACACGTGGAAAGCCCTCATCGAGCTCCAGAAGCGGGGCAGGGTCCGGTCCATCGGAGTCTCAAACTTCACAGTGGAGGGGCTGCAGCGGCTCATTGACGAGACTTCAGTGGTGCCGGCCATCCACCAGATTGAACTTCACCCTTACTTCAGCCAGCGTGAACTGCGCGAGTTCGGGGCCGCGAAGGGAATCCTGACGCAGGCGTGGTCCCCACTGGGACAGGGCGGCGAGCTTCTCGAGGATCCTACGGTCACAGGGATAGCTGCCAAGCACCAGGCCACCCCGGCGCAGGTTGTCATCGCCTGGCATCTGGCCATCGGCAACGTGGTGATCCCCAAATCCGTGACGGAAACGCGCATTCATGAGAACTTCGCGGCTCTGGACTTCGCGCTTGACAGCAAAGACATTGAAGCCCTTGACGGCCTGGACAGGTCAGCCCGGGGCGAGGGCCGGATCGGCTCGGATCCGGCCGTATCCGATTTCGCCTAGGGACGCGTCCGGTCAGGCGGCGACTCGGGCCTGTTCGACGGCGACAGCATCAATGACGGCCCAGGAGTCCTCGCCGGCGCAGCTCCGGCTGGCGAAGCGTTCCGCGTCCTGCAGGGACTCGAAGCTTTCACTCCGGATGCGGCCACAATCGGCGTCGAAGTAGGTGACGTGAAATTCGTGTGCGGTGTGGTTTTCCATAAATCCAGTGTGCAACCGGGGTCTGACAATTACCGTGTATCAGTCCCGCGTGTTGCCCAGCCGGAGGACCCGCTCCTGCGCGAGCATGGCTGAGCGTTGTGACTTTTCCGCCGCCCTGGCCGCCTGTTTGGCTTCAGCTGCGAGGGCGCCCAGTTGCTTCCTGGACCGTTCGAGCTTCTCCTCGGCCTCTTGCAGCCTGGCCCGGAGCTGCCGTGTTTCACGGGTCAGATCAGCCACGGCGGCTTCTGTGTCCTCCAGCTGGCCGCGCCGCTCATCAGCGAGCCGGGAGGATTCCTCCTCAGCTGCCTTGGCCTCGGCCAAGGCAGCTTTGGCTTTCTCCAGGGCCGACGGCGATGCGGGCCGCGGGGTCTGGCGGACTGCCTTGAGCCGCGGCTGGTCCGCCGCCGGGCGGGCGGCGCTTTTCGTCGTCGTACGCTGTTCTTCCTTGGCTGAGACCGCCGCGGGGGAGGCGGCCGCAGCCGCCGGAGCGGCACGCCGGACCGGCACAACTCCGGGCACCGCGACCGCACCGTCAAGATCGACGGTGTCCACCCCATCGGCTGACAGTGACTGGACCAGCAGGCCGCTTTGAACTGCGGCGGCGGCGCCCTCGTCCGCGGTCAACGCACGCAGTGACCGTTCGACGTCGGCCGCGATAGTGGCGCTGATGCTCCGCCCCTGCCGTTCCGCCTCGGACCGGGCGGTGTCCACAGCGGAGGCGAGCAGGGTGCGGCGCTCCTTGCCCAGCTCCCTCAGGGCGGCCGCGTCCAGGGATGACTGTGCGGCCCTCATCTTTTCACCCAGCTCGGCCAGCTCCGCGAGGACTTCCGGCTGGTGAACGGCGAGCATGTTGACGGTCCACGCGGCAACTGAGGGTTTGGGCAGTGACTTGACGGCAGCCGGCAGCTCCTTGCCCGAACCAGCCGCAGCCTTGGCGGCGGCCGCCCGCGCGGCCACGAAATCGTCGAAAGGCAGGGCGTACAGCTCAAAGGCGATGGCGGCCAGCGCCTTGTCATCCATGCACGCCATCATAGGTGAGGCGGGCGGGGCGCCGGGCTAAAGTTAGCGGTCATCGCAATGCCGTGGACCGTCCGGGTCTTCGCCTGTCGGACTCACCGTCCCTGCTGCCTAGCTCATCGGATCCCGGCCAGGTTCGAGCAGGCGTCCCACAGCTGTTTGCGGGCCTGCGGGTCTGAGCCCATTCCGGGCGTGGGGAGTTCCTGATGCTTGGACCAAAGCTTTCCGGTCACCTCTGCTGTCTCCGGAGCGGTGGCCAGCCAGAGGGGTGTGTCCGCCGCCTGCTCGGTTGGTGCACCGAAGGTGTTTGTGACCCAGCGGAAGGGACCTCCGACATCCTGCAGCAGTGATGTGTTCTTGACCAGCCCGGGGTGGACGGCGTTGGCCACCACCCCCGCGCCGCGCAGGCGTTCGGCGAACTCCTGGGTGAGCAAGATGCGGGCAAGCATCGTGGGCGGCGTGGAGCGAAGGTAGCTGTACCTGCCCTTGGCGGTCTGGAGGTCGTCGAAGCGGAGCTTGGTGTTGCCGTATCTGGATGCAATATTGACGATCCGGGAGGTGCGGGCGGGCCAGCCAGGTGTCCCGTCGGTTTGTGCATCGGCGGCGGCTTGTTTGAGCGGGGCCAGCAGGAGGCTGGTCAGCAGGAAGTACGCCATCACATTGGTGGCGAAGGTCAGCTCGAGTCCGTCAGGGGTCTCGTGGCGCTCCTTGCGGAACACCCCGGCAGCATTGACGAGGACATTGAGCCCGTCGTGGCGGGACCGGAACTCAGCTGCCGCGGCCCGGACCGAGGACTGGACTGAAAGGTCGCAGGCCAATGGCTCAAGCAGGGCGGCAGGAACGCGCGAGCGGATCCCTGCCAAGGCCTCCTCTGTGCGGGCTCTCGAGCGCCCAACCACTACCACCAGGGCACCTTCGCGAGCGAGGCCGGTTGCCACTGCCCGCCCCAGCCCTCCCGTAGCGCCGGCTACCAGCGCCACGGTTCCTTCCATGGAAGCCATCGGACTCGCCTCCTGACGCGTGGTGCCTCGCTGGGTGGCAACTCGGCAACATCACAGCACACGCCGGCTTGAATGACCAGATCCATTCGGTCCGGTGTGGGCAGGATTTTTCGACCTGAACGGCAGCTAGTCGCCGTTCAGGTCGAAATCGAGGTCGAGGTCCTCAGGGGAGAGGATCTTCCGCCACGTGGAGGTCACCCGGGCGGTGGGGAGTTCGGCTGCAATGGGCATCCGGTCCACGGCCACGAGCTGGTCCAAGTCCAGGCCAGTGAGAGCCGCGATGTCCCGGACGGGCACTTGGTAGGTCCTGAACGGGCCTAACGGGGGAGCCTCGTCGACGGCGCCCGGCCGGGGAACCTCGGGCAGGTCGGCCAGCTGGGGTGTCTGGTCCACGATGTAGCCGGTCGCTGCCAGCTGGCCTTCCTGCAGGAACGCAGCGACCTTGAAGAACATCAGCGGGATGTCCACACCCCGGTACACGGGATCGTGGTCTCCGAAAATCGGGCCGGTGAAGACGATGAGCCGGCGGCCGTAATCGGCGGCATGTTCGAGGAGATACGATTCCATTCCTAGCCACAGGTCCAGGCCCTGGTTGAACTTCGCAGCCTGCGGTGCGGCGTTCGTGTAGTGGAACGTGTCCTCGTTGGCCTGGGCTGCCTCAGCCCGGGTTTCGCCCCAGACAGCCGAGGCGCGCCGGACCAGGTGTCCCCGGTCAATATCATTGCGTGCATAGACCCGCTCGCCGGTCTGCTGATCATCCGCCAGCCGGGGGTCCAGCCGCCATTGGATGCCGGACCTTTCCACGTCCATCAGCTTCTCCCCGTCGATCCCGAGGGCAGTAACGGCGGCCAGGCGCTTGTCCAGCCGCATAAGCACCGAGAAGTGCGTATAGGGGAGCAGGGCAGTTTCAATACCGGCCAAGGCAGGAACATTCACCCTTACACCGAGGAAGTTGACGTCGAAGCCAGGCCTTCCCGTCAGGTCACGTACAGCGGCAGATCCCGGCACAAGCAACAGTTCATCCATGGGCGGACACTAACAGCGGAGGGTGACATCAGGATGAACTTGCGGTGTCCACATAGAAAATGACGCAGCGCCAAGGTGGGCCCTTGGTCTCTTGTCCAGGGATTGCCTGCGGCGGGATGCTTGGTTTCGGGGGATGAGGGGTGTGTCATCGCGGAGGTGACACGGCGGTGTCAGCGAGGAGGCCCGGATGGCAACCGCTAATGGACGACGGCGGCACGAGGCTCTGGAGCCCCGGCTTCCATTGGGATCCGGGCTGGGGATAAGTTCGTTCCTGCGCCGCCACCCGGTCACTGCCTACTACACCTTGGTGTTCGCTATCTCATGGGGTGGAATTGTCCTGACCATGGGTCCCGGCGGGTTGTTCAGCACCGGTTTGACGATGTCCATCGCCGGGGGCGCCTTTCTGACGGCCGGCCCATGCGTCGCCAACCTCATCCTCACCGTTCTCCTGGACGGAAGGGCTGGCTTGCATCGGCTCTTCTTCGCACTCCGGCGCTGGCGGGTGGGCGTCCGCTGGTACGTCGTGGCGCTCCTGACCGGGCCGGTAGTGATTTGGGGGTCAACGCTGGGCCTCTCCCTCGCCTTCCCGGAGTTCCGCCCAAATGCTGTTCCGGCCGGCGAGGCGTTGACCATCGTGGTGGCCGGGATCGCGCTGGGGCTCATGGTGGGGGTGTTCGAAGAGCTCGGGTGGACCGGGTTTGCCCTGCCCAGGCTGCGGCGCCGTTTCAGCATTCTTGTCACCGGCCTCATGATGGGGCTGTTGTGGGGCGCCTGGCACTTCCCCATGTTCGGCGGAACCACCGATCCCTCGGGCGCCGTGCCGAACGCCGTCGTGATCGCCGCTTTCCTGTTTGCGTGGCTCCCTCCGTACCGAGTGCTCATGGTGTGGGTCTACGACCGGACAAAGAGCCTGCTCGTGGCAATCCTGATGCACGCGCCCATCTCGGCAACCACGTTCGTTCTTGCGTCACTGGGCACAACTGCAACCTCAGGGATTCAGCTCCTGGTGCCGGTTCTTGTGTGGGGTGCGGTGCTCTGGGCGATCGTCGGAGCAGTGGTTTGGGCGAACGGCGGACGCCTCACCCGCACGTAGACCACTCAAACAGGGGACCGGTAAAGGCCGGCCTACCGCCAGTCCGTCGCATCAGGCTAAGGTCACGTCATGAAGCCGATCATTCTGCTTGACATAGACGGCGTCCTCAATCCTGCCGCGGGTCCAGGCGAGGGCGGGGACCGTCCGGCGCTTACCCTCACGGCGGAGAAGATCGCGCTGGTCCGGAGACTCGCGGACTTGGGCAGGATCGCCTGGGTATCGACCTGGCCGGCGGACTTGACGGCCGGACTGGAGTCGCAGCTGCAGCTTGAGGTGGAGCCCCTGCGGGTGGTCATGGTGCTGCGGCCGGATGACGATGACCAGGCGACTCCCAAGTTGCGGTCGGTAGCCCGATGGCTTGTCAGAATGGATGCCCTGGGTGAAGCGGACTGGGACTCGGTGGTCTGGATCGACGACGTGCTGGGAGCGGATGCCCGGGCGTGGGCACACAACCACACGCAACCCGTGTTGTTGGAGAAGCCCACACCGGACCGAGGGCTGGCGGAGGTTCATGTTGTCGCCGTCGAGGTGTTCGTGACAGGCGCCGCCGGAAGCTGACCGTGCGCGTGCTTTCCACCATTGTCACCGAAAGGACTCGAAGTTAATATTTAGTCCTGCCCGAGGAGGTGAATGATGCTCGAAGAGACGGACCTCGTGCTCGCTCTGCGGCGTCATTGGGATTACACAGGCAAGGACGAGGATGCCGCCCACGAGATCTACCATGACGATGCGGTGCTTGAGTTCCCACAATCAGGTGAGCGCTTCGAAGGCGTGGAAAACTTTCGTGAATGGCGCCGGCAGTATCCGGCGAGGCTGAAGTTCCATACGCGGCGAATCACTCACCGTGCCGACTTGGTCGTTGTGGAGAACCTCATCAGTTACGACGGCGGGCCATGGATGTATACCGTCAATCTCCTGGAGTTCAGGGGGGACAAGGTTGCCCACGAGCGGATTTACATCATGGATGGCTGGGATGCGGCGGAGTGGCGCGCACCCTGGCGTGCTGAGGCGTTGGCGGACGCGCCGCCACCGGCTCCCTGAGTTCGGGCTGCAATCTACTCGCCTGCCTTCCGAACGATGATCGTGTAGGTGCAAGGCACCAGGTCACGCTCAGATTCCGGCAACGCAAAGCCGTCTGGCACAGCAACCATGCGCGGCGCAAACTTCCACGGGATGGTTCTGCCCTCCTCGAGGCGAAGAATCTGCAGACCTCCCCCATCAGTGAGTTGATAGCTGAGCCCCGCCGTTACCAAAGTACGGATACCGGTGCCGCAGTCCGTCGGCATGCGAGGGCGCCCGGGGAGAAGTCCACGCCGGTGACCCGGGCCCCCGCTCTGGCGAGAGAAAGGGTATAGGTACCGATATGGCACTGAAGATGACACAAGTCCAGGCCGGAGACCGTGCCGTCCGGGAGGAACGGCACGAGTGCGGCCAGGTCCGTGCGGACCACTCCGGTCAGATGGTCGGGATCGTCCATGTCGCCTATCCCGTACGCCTTTTCGTGCCGGGGAACCCGGTCCTTCCAGTTCTCACGGTTACTCGTGCGAGCAGTTTCCCAGTCAATCGCAATCCGCGTCTCACTCATGAGGCGAGTCTAGGCAAAGCAGAATCGGATTCACGATTATGCAGACCGGTGCCAGACTGGAAGGACCCTCGGCGCCTGCTCCGGGCCTCACTGCCCGCTCAGCGTCGGCATGCATGGGGAGGAAGGATCGTGGAAGCCGTGTCGCTTGATGGCCGGATGCTCGCGCGCCTGGTCGAGAAGACAACCGGAGCAACGCATGTGGCTGTATCAAATTGGACAGTTCGCGGATCAGCAGTGGAGGCGGCGAAGCTGCCGGCGTCTACCGGATCAGCGGCAGCGCGAATGCTGGCCATGCGGGTGTATCTCCATGGTCTGTGATCCTGAAAATACTTCAGCCGGAGGCGGACGCCGGGGAGGCCTCCCGATGGAATTACAGCCTGCGCGAGGTACAGGCCTATGGTTCGGGGTTCCTCGAGCAGCTAAGCGGTGGCCTGGCCGCGCCCCGCTGTCTGCAGATCGAGCCCTCCGCGGACGGTAACACATGGCTTTGGCTGGAGGACGTGGACCGGGAGACCGGGCCTGCCTGGCCTCTGGCGCGCTATGGTCTGGCGGCCTATCATCTTGGAAAATTCAATGGAACCTATGGCGCCGGCGACGCTTTGCCCACATACCCTTGGCTGAGCCAACGCTGGCTTCGTGGATGGATTGATGAAGCTTCGCCGTTCGTCAGCAGCCTTCGCCGGCACGGGACGCATCCCCTGGTGCGTCAGATGTACGACGTGGACCACGTCCTGGAACTTTGGAAGGACAGGGACAGGCGCCTGGGCTATCTGGAGAGACTTCCTCAGACCCTCTGCCACCTGGACGCCTACCGGAGCAACCTCTTTGCGCGTCAGGACGCAAACGGCAGGGAGCAGACCGTCCTGCGGCTGATCCTGGACCCCAGCCACAATCAAAGGATCCTGCAGCAGGAACCCGAAACACCGCTTGAAATGCTCTGCCGGAGGTGGGGCGCAATGAATCGGCATCTCAAAGTGCTGGGTCAGGTTACGCCGACAAATAACGCGGGCTAGGGAACGGAATCGGCGTCAGGTTTCGCTGACTGGTTTTCTGCGGCCGCGGCGGGGACGTGGTCTTCTTCGTGGCCGCTTTTCTTGTTGCCGAACGGAAGCACTTTCAATAGTGGGCCCACCACAGCCATGACGATGAGGCCCCAGATGATTCCCAGGACGGCCGAGCACAAAGTGTTCACGAGCCAAGCCAGGAAGCTGCCCACCACGGGTATCCCGGCGACGGGGGTCTCCAGGGCGTGGACAACGTCATAAGGCGCATGCCAGCCGAGGTCATATGCCCCTTGCAGCATGATGTGGCCACCGACCCACAGCATGGCTACCGTTCCGACGAGGGTAATCGCTGCCAGCACGGCGGGCATCCCCTTGACGAGCAGCTCACCGAATCTCTGGGAGCTGGCGGAGTCTTTGGCGGCCATGTGGATGCCGATGTCGTCCATCTTGACGATCAGAGCCACCGCGCCGTAGACCAGCACCGTGATTGCAAGAGCCACAACGACCAGGATGAGGGCCCGGGCCCAGATGGACTCCGCGGCCACCTCGTTCATGGAGATGACCATGATCTCGCAGGAGAGGATGAAATCGGTGGTGATGGCTCCCTTGATGACCTTCGCCTCGGCATCCGGACCGCGATCGACGGCCGGCGCCTTTTCGTCCGAGTGGTCCTTGCGGAGCTTGTGCCATACCTTTTCGGCACCTTCGTAGCAAAGGTAGGTGCCGCCCAGCATCAGGATGAACGGAATGGCCCACGGGGTAAAGGCGCTGACAAGCAGCAGCGCCGGCAGGATGATCAACAGCTTGTTCCGGAGCGATCCCCAGAAAATCTTCTTGATCATCGGCAGTTCGCGGGAAGGGTCCGCCCCGGAAACGTACTGCGGCGTGACGGCGGCGTCGTCGATCACCACGCCTGCGGCCTTCGCCCCCGCTTTGGCGGCCCCGGCCGCGATGTCGTCCACCGAGGCGGCAGCGATACGGGCCAGTGCTGCAACGTCGTCGAGCAGGGCGACCAGACCGCCGCTCACAGATCGCTCCCGCACTGGTGGAAGGTGGAAGGCAGGGCAGGGAGGCCTTGGTGGAGGCGCGAGATCGGCATGTTCAGATTATACGAGCCGGCGGCTGGCAGGGACGACGTCCAGTGTCGCGGCCGCGGAGCCGCATCAGCGCTTAACCAGCGAAAAACCCCCTAAAAACCGTGGTTTCTAGGGGGTTTGTCCCGAGCTTCCTATCAGAATCGAACTGATGACCTTTTCATTACGAGTGAAACGCTCTACCGACTGAGCTAAGGAAGCACCGCGTGAATCTTCCGGCGTAACCGGGCGGTTCATGCAAGAGTCAACTGTAATAGAGTCCCGCCGCCCGGGTCAAAATGGGCCGGCGGGAGAGTCCTCAGCAGACCGTGTTGTCCGCGGGAACCTTGCCGGTTACAAGGTAGCTGTCCACGGCATCCTCCAGGCAGCTGTTGGCCCGGCCGTAAGCGGTGTGGCCCTCGCCCTGCCATGTAAGCAGGGACGCGTTCCCCAGCTGCTTGCGCAGTGATGACGCCCATTCCACCGGAGTGGCCGGATCGCCGGTGGTGCCGATGACCACGATCGGGGATTCGCCGCTGTACTCCACGGGCGCCGGCTCCCGGACGCTGTCGTAGGGCCAGTCCACGCAGTTGGTGCCGCCGTAGGCGAAGAAGTAGCCCAGCGTGGGGGAGGCCTGCCGCAGCCTCTCCTCATCGGCGCGCATGCTGGCGGCGTCGGAAACCATCGGGTAGTCCAGGCAGTTGATGGCGTTGAAGGCGAACGTCGAATTGGATGTGTACTGCCCGTTGGGGCCCCTGTCCGCGCCAAGGTCGGCGAGTCTGAGCATCAGGCTGACATCTCCCTTCATGGCGGCCTCAAGTGACTGGGTCAGCGCAGGCCAGCTCTCGTCGTTGTACAGCGGAGTGATGAGGCCGCTGACAAAGGTATTGGCGTTTACCAGGCGGCCGTCCTTGGCCGTGCGTGGCGTCTCCTGGACGGAGCTGATGAGGTCCCGGATCTGCCCGACGCCGGCATCGACGCTCCCGCTGAGCGGACAGGACCTTTCCGCCAGGCAGTTCGCGACGTAGCTTCTGATGGCCTTTTCGAAGGCCACAGCCTGGCCGCTGGTCAGCTCTTCGTTGCTGATGGACGGGTCCAGGGCGCCGTCGAGCACCATGCGTCCCACGTTTTCGGGGAAGAGCGAGGCGTAGGTGGAACCAAGGAAGGTGCCGTAGGAGTACCCCAGGTAATTCAGTTTGGAGTCGTTGACGACGGCGCGCAGGATATCCAGGTCCTTGGCGGAACTGACGGTGTCGATGTGTCCCAGGAGCGGGCCGGTCTGTTCCGCGCATTGCGCGGCGATGACCTTATTGTCGGCCAGCGCAGCCGCAAGCCCGGCGTCTGTATCCAGGGCGTAGATCTTGGCACGTGAAGCGTCACGTTCGGCATCGGTCATGCACTTCACGGGGGATGAGCGCTTAACCCCTCGCGGATCGAAGCCCACCACGTCATACGTGGAACGGACCGGCTGCGAAAAGTGTGTTGCGGCTGCGTCCTTGACGAAGTCGTAGCCGGACCCGCCGGGCCCGCCAGGGTTGACCAGAAGTGTCCCGGTTTTGGTGCCGGTGCTGGGTGCCTTCAGCGCGGCTATCTGGATCTTCTCGCCGTCGGGCTCCGCGTAATTGAGCGGAACGGACACCTTGGCGCACTGGAAGCTGCCGCTCTCGCACGGTTCCCAGACGACCTCCTGGGAGTAGAAGGAATCGAGCCCGGCCGGGGCAGACGCCACGATGGAGGGGTCTGCCTTCGCCGTCGCAGGGGACTTCTCTTCGGTGCCGCCGTTGAGGACGCTGCACGAAGCCAGCGTCAAGGCCAGGACGAGGGCTCCGGCGGCCCGCAATCCAGTCACCAGGGATCTGGTGCGCGCGGGCAGGGGGCGAGCAGTCATCGAGAGGTCTCCTTGTGAGGGCTAGATCAGGCTGGCTGCCATGGACTCAATGGTCAACAGCGGAGCAACGTTGGTGGTGGTGATGCGTTGGCGTGCTTTATTGATGGCGTCCATGCGGGCCAAAGTGGTCTCGGGGGTGGACCGGCCTGCAAATTCCTCCAACTCACCCCTAAGCTCAACGTTCACCAGCTCCACAGCATTCCCGAGCTGAATAATCAGGATATCCCGGTAGAAGGACAACAGGTCCGTCAGGGTCCGGTCCAGGGAGTCGGTGATGGACCTTTTCGCGCGGCGCTTCTGATCGTCTTCGAGCTGCCGCACCTGGCTGCGCATGGCAGGCGGGAGCGTCCCTGACTCCGGGGCACCCAGTGTGGCCAGCAGCGCGGCTTTCTCGGCGGCGTCGCGCTCTTCATTGGAACTGTTGGCCTCGGCAGTGGCGATCTTCACCAGCTTGTCCGCCATCATCACCGCCGCGGTCACGCCGCGCAGCGCCAGCGGGAACCTGACGGTTTCCAACCGGCGTTCCCTGGCCTCGGGGTCCCGCGCCAGCCGGCGGGCGATCCCCACATGGCTTTGCGCTGCCCGGGCTGCACGTTCGGCAAGGGCAGGGTCCACGCCGTCGCGCTTGACGAGCAGCGCTGCGACGTCGGCAGCCGGCGGCAGGCGGAGCGCCACGGCGCGGCACCGGGAACGGATAGTCACCAGGACGTCGGCCGGCGAGGGCGCGCACAGCATCCAGATGGTCCGTGGCGTCGGTTCCTCGATGGCTTTGAGCAGCACGTTCGTGGTGCGCTCGGCCATCCTGTCGGCGTCCTCAACCACAATGATGCGCCACCGCCCGGACGCGGGCCGGTTGCCCGCCGTCGACACAAGATCGCGGGCCTCATCAATGGTGATGGTGACCTTCTCGGTCCGGACGAACGTGACGTCCGAATGGGTCTCGCCGAGGATGGTGAGGCAGGCAGGGCACTCGCCACAGCCGCGCCTTTCGACGCTTTCCTGGTCGCAGTTCAACGCCGCCGCAAACGCCTTCGCGGCGTTTGAACGCCCTGACCCGGGCGGGCCGGTGAACAGCCAGGCGTGGGTGAGGCCCTCGCCGAGGGTCGCCTGCCGGAGTTGCGCGACGACGGCGGGCTGGCCCTGGAGGTCGTCCCAGACACTCATGCGGCACCCCGGCCGGCGGACCTCAGGAGTGCATCGACGCGGGCCAGGATCCGTTCGGCGATCTCCTGGACGGGCAGGTGGGCGGGCAGGACCACGTAGGCGTCCGGCCGGCCGGCGGCAAGGTCCAGGAAAGCTGCCCGGATGGTGGTGTGGAACTCGTCAGCCTCTGATTCCAGCCGGTCCTCAGCGGCATCACCGGCGGTGCGGCGTCGGCGGCCATCGGCGGGATCCACGTCCAGGAGGACGGTGAGATCGGGTTGCAGGCCGGACGTGGCCCATTCATTCAGGGAGCGGACGGCGTCGGCGCCCAGGTCCCGGCCGGCACCCTGGTACGCCACGGAAGAGTCAATATAGCGGTCCGTCAGGACAATTTCGCCCCGTTCCAGCGCCGGCCGGATCACCTGGCTGGCGTGGGCCGCACGCGAAGCCGCGAAGATCAGCGCCTCAGTGTGGGCGTCGATGTGGCCGTGGCCATGGTCCAGGACCAGGGAGCGCAGCTTTTCACCAATGGGCGTGCCGCCGGGTTCGCGCGTCCGCAGGACCGTCAGGCCGCGCGCCTCAAGGGCACCGGCAAGGCGGGCCGCCTGCGTGGACTTGCCGGCACCGTCGCCGCCCTCAAAAGCGATAAAGAGTCCAGGGCTTTGCGTGTTCACTGCTCAAGCCTACCGACTTCCAGGCCGGCGTCGGGCCCCGCCTCTGGTCCAAGTACGCTTTCCCCATGAGCCTTTCGGAACAGCACGCAGCGTCCCTGTCGGCCGAAACCCTGGTGGTTGCAGCCGGCCGGCCGCCGCGCCGGCGGGACGAGCCCGTCAACCCGCCCATCGTGCTGTCCTCCACATACTTCGGAACGGGAGAGCTCGCCGACGGCGACCGGGGCTACGGCCGCTACGCCAACCCCACCTGGGACCCGTTCGAGGAGGCCCTGGGCCGGCTCGAGGGGTCGGAGCTCCCCGGTCTGTTGTACGCGTCAGGACTGGCCGCCGTCAGTTCCGCCCTGTCCCTGCTGCCCGCGGGCGGCGTGCTGGTCATGCCCTCGCACAGCTATGCAGGTTCGCTGGTGATGGCTACCGAGCTGGCACAGAAAGGCTTTCTCGAACTCCGGATCGTGGACATCTCGGATACCGGGGCCGTGAAGGACCAGCTGGCACCGCGGGGGCAGAACGCCAAGGCGGCCAGGATGCTCTGGCTCGAAAGCCCCACCAACCCGATGCTCGGCATCGCGGACATCCGCGAACTCACGGCGGCGGCCCACGCCGTCGGGGCCATTGTTGTCACGGACAACACCTTCTCCACCCCGCTGGTGCAACAGCCACTGGCGCTGGGTTCCGACGTCGTCCTGCACTCCGTGACAAAATACCTTGCCGGCCATTCCGACGTCGTTCTGGGCGCCCTGGTCACTTCAAACCCGGACATCCGGGCAGCGTTGCTGCACAACCGCATCATCCACGGCGGCATCGCGGGCCCCTTCGAAGCCTGGTTGGCTCTTCGGGGGCTCCGCACCTTGGCTCTGCGCGTGGAACGCTCGCAGGCGTCAGCCGCGGTTCTGGCCGAACGCCTGAGCCGGCATCCCCTGATCGAGTCCATCCGTTTTCCGGGCCTTGCCACAGATCCCGGGCACGAGCGCGCCAAATCGCAGATGACCGGTTTCGGCTCAATCGTGTGCGCGGAGATCGCCCCGGTGGCAGGCCTGAGCGGTGCGGATGCTGCGGACAAAGTGGTGCGGGAACTTCGGCTCTGGATGCCGGCCACCTCGTTGGGCGGCGTGGAATCGCTGATCGAACGCCGCCGCCGCCACACCGCCGAGCCACTGAGTGTGCCGGAGAACCTGGTGCGCCTGAGCGTCGGAATAGAAAATGTCGAAGACCTCTGGGCCGATTTGAAACAGGCGCTGGACTCGCTGGGCCGCTAGGCTTGGATGGTGGACGGTGAACTGATTATTCGGCCTGTTGAGACGGCCCTGTTTTTTATCCTTGCCCTGGTGGCTTTGGGCCTTGAAGCGTGGGCATTTCTGGACTGCGCCCGCCACAAGGCTGCCTCGTTCGAAGCCACCGGAAAACGGACCAAGATGTTCTGGCTCGCCCTGACCGGTGGTGCCACCCTGATCGGCGTCATCTCACTCTTCGGCAGCGGCGGCGGAATCTTCGGCACCCTCGGACTGTTTGGCCTCGCCGCCGTGGTGGCAGCCTCCGTCTACCTTGCCGACGTCCGGCCGGCCGTCAAGGACGCCGGCCGCGGAGGCAACCGCAGCACAGGGCCCTACGGCCCCTGGTGAGGTAGCGGAGCCACGGCTTCCCAGCCAACAGTCAGTTCGCCCAGACGCCACCGGGACGGTCCGTCCTGAACCGGCCATCCGGCGTCGAGCAGTGCCTTGCACATCGCATGCCAGCGCTGCCTGTTGCCGAACGCAGCCAGCGCAGCCGACTCCAGCCAGGCCCGGTCCATGGCCTGCATCAGCCGGTGGACGGGTTCGCCCGGCACGTTGCGGTGGATGAGTGCTTTCGGCAACCGCTCCGCAACCTCGGACGGAAGGTCAAAGCTGCCGAACCGCACGGAAATGCTCAGCGACAACGGCCGTTCCGCATCGAGGGCAATCCAGGTCACGCGGCGGCCTATTTCGTCGCACGTTCCGTCAATGAAGAGCCCGCCCGGAGCCAGCCGGCCCTGGACCAGCCGCCAGATCCCGGCCACATCAGCTTCTTCGTACTGCCGCAGAACATTGAAGGCCCGGACCAGCACGGGCTTGCCCGCCACGGGAATCTCGAAACCGCCCACATGGAATGTCAGCCCGGGCCGTTCCAGGTGCTTGGCCGCCCGGACCCGCTCGGGTTCGATCTCGATCCCGCAGACGCGGACATCGTGCCGGGCGGCCCTCAGCCGGTCAAAGAGTTCGACGGCGGTGGCTGGCGTCGCGCCGTAGCCCAGGTCCACCACCAGTGGGTCTTC
Organism: Pseudarthrobacter sp. DSP2-3-2b1; assembly: GCF_049895945.1. NCBI lineage: Bacteria > Bacillati > Actinomycetota > Actinomycetes > Micrococcales > Micrococcaceae > Pseudarthrobacter > Pseudarthrobacter sp. DSP2-3-2b1. The sequence goes on from NZ_JAFCTI010000016.1 coordinate 70,241, forward strand.
GGCCGCCCGCAGGCGCCATCCCTGGGGGCCGGTGAGCCATCGGTCCACCCGCCGCATCCGGTTGGGGTTGGTGGTGCCGCGGGTGACATTCCCGACCGGCCGGCCGGGCCTGCCCGTCCTGCCCGGTTGGGCCGGGAGGCCCGCATTGCCCGGGAGTCTGCGGGATATCTGGGGGGCCGCCACCCGTTCAGCTTTTTGCACCACCGCCCAACCTTATCCTTGTGACGCCACCGGCCGTGTAACGCTGGGCGGGGCGCAGCACTGCTCAGCTAGGATGAAAATCATGACTTATAAGCTGATTCTGCTGCGCCACGGCCACAGCGAATGGAACGCCAAGAACCTGTTCACCGGCTGGGTGGACGTCGACCTGAACGATCAGGGCCGCGAGGAAGCAGCACGCGGTGGTGAGCTTCTGGTGGAGCACAACGTGCTGCCGGACATCCTTTACACGTCCCTCCTGAAGCGGGCCATCAACACAGCGAACATCACCCTGGACAAGGCCGACCGAGGCTGGATCCCGGTCAAGCGCGACTGGCGCCTGAATGAACGCCACTACGGCGCACTGCAGGGCAAGGACAAGGCCCAGACCCTTGCCGAGTACGGCGAAGAGCAGTTCATGGAATGGCGCCGGTCCTATGACACCCCGCCGCCGCCCCTGGACGACAACTCCGAGTTCTCCCAGGCGCACGATCCCCGCTATGCGGACCTTGGCGACAAACTGCCCCGCACCGAATGCCTCAAGGACGTCCTGGTCCGCCTGCTGCCCTACTGGGAATCGGACATCAAGGAAGATCTGAAGGCCGGGAAGACCGTCCTGGTCACCGCCCACGGAAACTCGCTCCGCGCGCTGGTCAAGCACCTGGACGGCATCAGCGACGACGCCATTGCCGGCCTGAACATCCCCACCGGCATCCCCCTGGTCTACGACCTCGACGAAGACTTCCAGCCGGTCAAGCCCGGCGGAACCTACCTGGACCCTGAGGCAGCCGCGGAAGCCATTCTGGCCGTGGCCAACCAGGGCAAAAAGTAAGCAGAACAAACGACGGCGGGGCGGGGACCACCCGGGGCCCGCCCCCCCGCGCCGGGTTTTTGGGTGGGGAGATTGCCCGGGGCGGCCCGTAGCCCGGGGAGAGGGTGG
>NZ_JAFCTI010000016.1:71388-94424 GCF_049895945.1 Pseudarthrobacter sp. DSP2-3-2b1
GGTTCCCGGGTACGCTTTTCGGGCGTGGCCAAACCTGGCAAAAAAGTATGCAAAACAAACGCGGGGGGGCCGTTCCCCTCTGTGCCCCGCCCCGCCGTCGCAGGTTTATGGGGTGGCTAGAGAGCCTGCGGCTGCCATTCGCCGGTGACGAGGTAGGTCACCTTGCGCGCCACTGATACGCCGTGATCAGCGAAGCGTTCGAAGTAGCGGCTCGCGAGTGCCACGTCCACGGTGGTGGCGGGCGACTCCGCCCACTCCGGGGCAGCGATCGCCTTGAAGACACTCAGGTGGAGGTCATCGATAATGGTGTTCGCTTTGAGGATGTCACGGGCAACTTCAAGGTCCCGGGTCTCCAACAGTTCGGTGAGCTTCTCGGCAATCAGCTGGTCCTGCTCGGCCATTTTCACGAAGGTAGCCGTCATGGATGCGGGGATCACGGTGGACGGGAAGCGCAACCGGGCCAGCTGCGCGATGTGCCGGGCGAGGTCGCCCATCCGCTCCAGGGAGGCGCTCATGCGGAGTGCGCCCACAATCATGCGGAGGTCACTTGCCACCGGTCCCTGCAGGGCCAGGATGTCGATGGCCCGTTCATCCAGGCTGTTCTGCAGGAAATCAATGCGGGCATCTGCGGTGATGACATCTTCTGCCAGATCGACGTCAGCGATCTGGAAAGACGTGTTGGCCTTCCCGATGGCCTCGCTGACCAGCTTCGAGATCTCCACCAGCTGTTCACCCACCTGGGTCAGCTCTTCCTGAAAAACCTTACGCACGTGGGCGTCCTTTCCTTGGAACTCCGCACCGCCCATGTGGCAGACGGAACTCATGTCGCCGTTCGGCACTCCAACGGGTAACTCTGTCAGCGGGCGGTTAACTCTTTGTCGTTTGTAGATGAACGTTAGCTGAATCGTTCGTGCAATGGCCCGGGGCGCACCGGTAGGCCATTAGTCACAGCATAAGCTGGAGCCGTGGATTCTACGCTCATCGGTGTCATCGCCGGCCTGGTTGGCCTGGCGTTAGGCACCTTCGGCGTGCTTGCGTTCAGGGTGAGCGAACAGCAGCGGCAGCTTGTCGAGGTCGACGACGACGAAGTCACCCTGCCGCCGGGCGCCGCGGAGGTGCTTGCCGTCGTCGGACGGGCGTTTGTGGTGGTGGACGCCGTGGACGGCGTGGTGCGTGCCAGCCCCGCCGCCTACGCTTACGGACTGGTCCGGGGCCACACGGTGGTCCACAAGCAGCTGCTGGACATGACGGCCGGTGTGCGCCGTGATGGCGTGATTTTGGAAAAACGGTTGGAGCTTCCCCGCGGCCCCCTTGGCCAGGGAACCATCATCGTGCAGGTGCGCGCAGCCATGCTCGGGGAGGAATACATCCTGCTGCTGGCCGATGACCGCACCGAGATCACCCGTACCGAGGAAATCAGGAACGACTTCGTGGCCAACGTCTCCCACGAGCTGAAGACCCCGGTGGGTGCAATTTCCCTGCTGGCCGAAGCGCTGGAATCCTCGGCAGATGACGAAGAAGCCGTCCGCCGGTTCGCCAAGCGCATGCACAAGGAATCCGGCCGGCTCGCGGCCCTCGTGCAGGACATCATCGAACTTTCACGCCTTCAGGGTGCCAGCGTCTCCCAGGAGGGTACGGCTGTGGATATCAACGCCGTCATTTCCGAAGCTGTGGACCGTTCCCAGCTTCCGGCCGAAAGCAAGAACATCCAGATAGTTGTCGGTGAGCGGGTGGAGGCCACGGTTTTCGGTGACCGGGACCTGTTGGTCACAGCCCTGCGGAACCTGATTGACAATGCCATTCGCTACTCACCTGAAAACACTAAAGTGGGCGTCGGTGTCCGGTCCAAGGAAGGGCTTATCGCCGTGTCCGTGACGGACCAGGGGGAGGGCATGAGCCTGGAGGACCAGGAGCGTGTCTTCGAGCGGTTCTACCGCGTGGATTCGGCGCGGTCGCGCCACACAGGCGGAACAGGCCTGGGCCTGAGCATCGTCAAACACGTAGCTTCCAACCATGGCGGTGAGGTGACTTTATGGTCCCGTCCCGGCCAGGGTTCCACTTTCACCCTGAGGCTTCCTGAGATGGAAACCCAGGACGAGCCTGAACACTCAGGTGTTAAAGATCGAGCCGTACACCAGCGAGTTAAAGAACGCGGCGTACATGAGCAAGGAGCCAGCGCTTGAGCCGGATTTTGATAGTCGAGGACGAAGAATCGTTCAGCGATCCCCTGTCCTATTTGCTGGGCAAGGAAGGTTTCGAAGTTGAGGTGGTGGACAACGGACTGGACGCCATCACAGAATTCGATCGGAACGGCGCGGACTTGGTGCTGCTGGACCTGCAGCTCCCGGGTCTTTCGGGCACGGAAGTTTGCCGCCAGCTGCGCCAACGCTCAAGCGTCCCGGTGATCATGCTGACGGCCAAGGACTCGGAGATCGATAAGGTGGTTGGCTTGGAGCTGGGCGCCGATGACTACGTCACCAAGCCGTATTCCTCCCGCGAGCTGGTGGCCCGCGTGCGCGCAGTGCTCCGCCGCCAGGGCGAGCCCGAGGAACTGATCTCGGCTACCGTCCAGGCCGGGCCGGTCAGGATGGACATTGAGCGCCACGTGGTGAGCGTGGGCGGCGAACAGGTGCTGCTGCCGCTGAAGGAATTCGAGCTGCTGGAAATGCTGTTGCGTAACTCCGGCCGGGTCCTCACCCGCGGCCAGCTGATTGACAGGGTCTGGGGTTCGGACTACGTGGGGGACACCAAGACCCTTGACGTGCACGTGAAGCGGCTCCGCGGCAAGATTGAGCCGGACCCGTCTGTTCCCAGGTACCTGGTCACCGTCCGGGGCCTCGGCTATAAGTTCGAGCCGTAGGCAAAAGCCGGCAGGAAAGCAAGAAGGAGGGACTCCCACCGGGGAGTCCCTCCTTCTTGCATTCAGTCTTGCGGCCTCACCGCTTTCGCGGAAAGACCGGTTAGTGGGCTGCCCCCGTGGCGGTGGCCGACGGCGACGGGCTGGGGGAGCCGGACGGGGTGGGTTCGCTGCCGGCGGGCAGGTACGGCTTGTACTCCGCCAGCGTGCCGTCCAGGACAGGAACCCGGACTGTCTTGTTCACGGAGGTGCCGTCCTCGCTGACCTTGACGTCCACCAGGGAACCGGCGATGCCGCCGGAAGTGCTGAGGATGGCTTCATCGGTGGAGTCGTTGAGCAGGGTGGAGGAGTTGGCTTTCACGGAAACCTGCGTCTGGGAGCCCGCGGCACCGTTGACAGTGAGCTTAACGTCCTGCGATGAGGAGTTGTACACGGCGCCGAGCAGGCGGCCGGGCTTGTCCTCGCCCCCGGAAACGATGAGCATGTTCCGCAGCTGCAGCGGGCCCAGATCGGCGTGGACGCCGTCCGACGCGGCATACATCTCGGAAGTCTGCTGGGAATTGATGTAGCCGCAGCCGGTCATCGTTGCCAGGCCGAGGGCCAGGGCTCCTGCCGTCAGTGCCAGTTTGCTGCCCTTGGCCCGGGTCATCGCAGTGAAACGCACGTCACGTACTCCTCGAGAGTCTTGAAACATTATTCAGCCATAGCCTAGCGGCAAACGTGCCCAAAGGAGGATTCCGGGCGTTCATATTGTCCTTGGCAGCGGCCGGTCGATGCACTATTATCTGCATTCGTCAAGGGGGTGAAGGGGGTCGATTTCACCCTTTTTCCGCGGAATCATGCGGTTCCGGGACCCGATACGCGCCTGTCATATGCCTGAATCGTGATAAACTGGTCTGCGGGAAAGGGGAATGTTTACATGGTATTTGAGGTCGGCGAGACAGTAGTTTACCCTCACCACGGTGCTGCAAAAATTGAAGAAATCAAGATGCGCACTGTCAAGGGCGAAGAGAAGATGTATCTCAAGCTCAAGGTGGCTCAGGGTGATCTGACCATTGAAGTTCCAGCAGAGAATGTTGACCTTGTTGGGGTCCGTGACGTAGTGGGCAAGGAAGGTTTGGAGCACGTTTTCGATGTGCTTCGGGCTGAGTTCACTGAAGAACCCACCAACTGGTCACGCAGATACAAGGCAAATCTGGAGAAGCTTGCTTCCGGTGACGTCATCAAGGTTGCAGAGGTAGTTCGTGACCTCTGGCGCCGTGATCACGATCGTGGCCTTTCCGCAGGTGAGAAGCGAATGCTGGCCAAGGCCCGGCAGATTCTGATTTCAGAACTGGCGCTGGCTGAAAAGACTGATGAAGAGAAGGCTGCAAGCGTTCTCGACGAGGTCCTGGCTTCCTAAGAATTGAGCCCCGGGGGTACATGGGTACCCCCGGGGTTTCTTTTTGCCCATTTTCGGCCGGCACTGTCATCGCAGGGACGTAGGCTGGACCGCATGAACAACGGACTGCCCCGCCCTGTCACCGCCGTCATTATTGTGGCCGCGGGTTCCGGCGAGCGGCTGGGTTACGGTATGCCCAAAGCTGCTGTCCCGCTGGGTGGCGAGCCAATCCTGATGCACGCACTGCGTGGCGTTGTCGCGTCCGGGGTCGGCAGCCAGGTCTGCGTGGTGCTGCCTCCCGGTGCAGACGGCCTGCGGGATTTGTGCGAGGACTTCAGGGAGGAACTGGCCGACGGTGGTCCTGTCCTCACCGTACTCGACGGCGGCGCTACCCGTGCAGACTCCGTCAGGGCGGGAATCGCGGCCCTGATGGACGGGATCGAAGCCGTGCTGGTGCACGATGCCGCCAGGGCGTTGGCCCCCGAGAACGTTTTCCATCGTGTGGTTGATTCCCTGGCCGCCGGCGCCCTTGCGGTGATCCCGGCAATACCCGTCGTGGACACGGTCAAGATGGTCGCCCGGACCAGTGGTGATGACGCCGCCATCGCCCCGGAACTGGTGACCGGGACTGCCCCGCGGGAAGAATTGCGCTCGGTCCAGACACCGCAGGGTTTCCGGCTTTCCACCCTGCAGGACGCACACGCGGCGGCGTCGGGCTTTGATGAGCAGCAGGCGGCCGCCGTCACCGACGACGCCATGCTGGTGGAGATGCTGGGAGTCCGGGTGCACGCCGTCCACGGCTCCACCCAGTCCTTGAAGATCACCACCCCCCTTGATCTGATCATTGCCGAAGGGCTGCTCGAAGGCCCGCTGGGAATCCGTTGGGTGGAGGGCTAGGCATGAGTGAACCTCACATGATCCTGCCGCGCACCGGCATAGGCATGGACGTCCACGCCTATGCGTCCGAAGACCTTCCCCGTCCGCTCTGGCTGGGCGGGCTGTTCTGGGAGGGCGAGCGTGGACTGGCCGGACACTCCGACGGTGACCCGGTTGCCCATGCCGCGGCAGACGCCCTCTTCTCGGCCGCCGGCATCGGGGATCTGGGAACGCATTTCGGCACCGACCGGCCGGAATTCGCAGGGGCCTCCGGCGTAACGCTGCTGGCGGAGGCGGCCAGGATTGTCCGGGCCGCCGGGTTTGAGATCGGCAACGTGGCCGTACAGTTCGTCGCCGGCCGGCCCAAATTCGGTCCCCGGCGGCAGGAGTCGCAGGGTGTCCTGAGCGAAGCAGCCGGGGCACCCGTCAGCGTGACGGCCACTACCAGCGATGGCCTGGGTTTCACCGGCAGGGGTGAGGGCATAGCTGCCGTCGCCACCGCCCTGGTGTATCCCCGCTGATCCTTCGCGTTGCCGGACCTGCTGCAGGAGCAGGGCCGGACGGCTTTCGTCTATTCTGGAGCGGTGACTCTCCGCTTTTACGACACAGCATCCGCCGAAGTCCGTGACTTCGTTCCCCTCGTCCCGGGAAAAGCGAGCCTGTACTACTGCGGAGCCACCGTGCAGGGCATGCCGCATGTCGGCCATATCCGCTCGGCCATTGCCTTTGACCAGCTGACCCGCTGGCTCGAATACCGGAACCTGCGCGTTACGGTGGTCCGCAACTTCACGGACATTGACGATAAGATCCTTGCCAAGTCCGCAGAGTCCTTCGGCCCCGATTTCGAGGACGGTCCGGACGCCGTCCGCGAAGAGGAATGGTGGGCGCTTGCCTACCGCTACGAACAGGAATTCCTGAAGGCCTACGACACCCTCGGGGTTTCGCGGCCCACCTACGAGCCGCGGGCCACCGGCCACATCCCGGAAATGCATGCGCTGATCCAGTCGCTCATCGAGCGCGGCCACGCCTACCCGGCCCTCGATGATTCCGGCGACGTTTACTTCGATGTGAGGTCCTGGGACAAATACGGTTCCCTGACACGCCAGAACATCGAGGACATGCAAGGTGCACCGGACGCGGACCCCAGGGGCAAGAAGGACCCCCGCGACTTCGCACTGTGGAAGGGCTATAAAGAGGGAGAGCCGGCGACGGCGAGCTGGGCTTCGCCGTGGGGCGCCGGCCGGCCGGGCTGGCACCTGGAGTGCTCGGCGATGGTTACCAAATACCTGGGCGCCGAATTCGACATCCACGGCGGCGGACTGGACCTCCGGTTCCCGCACCATGAAAACGAAATGGCACAGTCCCAGGCGGCCGGGCATGGCTTCGCCCGCTTCTGGATGCACAACGGCATGGTGACTTACGAGGGCGACAAGATGTCCAAGTCCATCGGCAACACCATCAGCCCATCGGAAATGCTGGAACTGGCCTCCCCGCGGGTGGTCCGCTACTACCTCGGGCAGGCCCACTACCGCTCGGTGCTGGACTACCGTCCCACCTCACTCCAGGAGGCGGCGGCCGCCGTCGAACGCATTGAGGGCTTTATGAGCCGTGCCATCCAGGCACTTTCCACCGGCAGTAACTACACGTTCGCCACCTACGGGAAGGTGCCCGAGGAGTTCGAGCGCGCCATGGATGACGATCTGAACGTGCCCCAGGCACTCGCCGTCGTCCACGAAACAGTACGGTCCGGCAACACTGCCTTGACGGAGGGACGCCTGGAGGATGCACAGCAGGCGCTGCACAGCCTCCACGACATGCTTCGCGTCCTGGGCCTCAACTCGGTGGCTTCCGGTGCAGTGGCGGACACCCGGGAAGCAGCAGCCCTGCAGGTCCTCGTGGAGGCCCAGCTCGCTGCCCGCTCCCAAGCGCGTGCCAACAAGGACTGGGCTGCCTCGGACGCTATCCGGGACACGCTGAAGGCCGCCGGCGTCGCTGTTGAGGACGGCCCCGACGGCGCCACCTGGAGCCTGCAGCGGGACTGAACCGGCGATTTTACTTGATTCAGTAGACTGGTAGGCAGACTCAGTCAAACAATCAAGGGTGGAACTCTCATGGCCAACAATGGTCGCCGATCGGTAAAAGCGAAGAAGGGCCCCACCGTCGGAACCGGCGGTCATGGCCGTAAGGCCCTGGAGGGCAAAGGCCCCACGCCCAAGGCGGAGGACCGCCCCTACCACAAGGCCCACAAGAGCAAGCAGCTGGCGGAGCGGTCCGCGGCGAAGCGCGGCACCAACACCGGTGCCCGCAGCGCGGGCGCTTCCCGCTCCGGTCCCAAGGGCCGTGCCACCGAGGAAGTCGTCACCGGCCGCAACTCAGTGGTCGAAGCACTGCGTGCCGGCATCCCCGCCAAGGCCCTCCACATCGCCATCCGGATCGAGATGGATGACCGTGTCAAGGAATCCCTGAAGCTCGCTGCGGAACGCGGCATCCCGTTGCTCGAGACGGGCAAGCCCGAGCTTGACCGCATGACAGACGACGCCGTGCACCAGGGCCTCGTCCTGCAGATCCCGCCGTACGAGTACCAGGACGCCTACGACCTCGCCGAGGAAACCGTGGCGGCATGGAAGAAGGGGCACGTACCCAACGCTCCGCTGTTCGTGGCGCTTGACGGCATCACGGACCCGCGCAACCTCGGTGCCATCATCCGGTCCGTGTCTGCCTTCAGCGGCCACGGCGTCATTGTTCCCGAACGCCGCTCCGTTGGCGTCACCGCTTCCGCCTGGAAGACCAGCGCCGGCGCGGCCGTGCGGGTTCCCGTGGCTCGGGCCGCGAACCTGAACAGCGCCCTGAAGCAGTTCAAGAACATGGGCATCTTTGTCCTCGGGCTCGACGGCGACGGCGACGTTTCGCTTCCTGACCTCACCCTCGCCACGGAACCTGTGTGCATCGTGGTTGGCTCCGAAGGCAAGGGCCTGTCCCGCCTGGTGCGCGAGAACTGCGACCAGATCGTTTCCATCCCGATCGACTCCGCCATGGAATCGCTGAACGCCTCCATGGCAGTCGGCATCTCGCTGTACGAAGTCTCCAGGCAGCGCGCCGCCAAGTAGCGGGCGCCCGCGCCACCAACGCTCTGGCACTCCCTGCAATAAAATCAACAACCCTCTCTCACTTTCTTCAAGAAAGTGAGAGAGGGTTGTTGATTTTGTTGCGTTAAGTGCCAGAGCGTCCCGGGGGTGGGTTAGAAGTCCCGGCGGTTCGCCAGGACCGGGAGCCGCTGCCGGGCTTCCTGGACCACGCCGGGCTCCAGATCCGCGAAGAGCATCCCCGGGGCGCCGTCGAGCTCGTCCAGCACCTCACCCAACGGCGAGACGACGGCGGAGTGCCCCACGCCGGTGGGTGCACCGGGCTTGGCGGTGGCACCCTGGGTGGTGGGGTCGCCCTGCCCGCAGGCCAGGACGTAGGTGGTGGAATCCAGGGCCCGTGCCCGGGCCAGCAGACGCCACTGGTCAACCTTCCCTGGCCCGGAGGCCCACGACGCGCAGACGATGTTCACTTCCGCGCCACGTTCGGCGTTGGCGGTGAACAGCGCCGGGAACCGGATGTCGTAGCACGTGGCCAGGCCAAAGGTGAGGCCACCGGCGTCGAACGTTACCGGTTCAGTACCCGGGTCAACGGTGTCCGATTCAAGGAAGCCGAAGGCGTCAAAGAGGTGGACTTTGTCGTAGCCGGCTTCCACGCCGGGCCCGGTGGCCAGCAGCGTGTTCCGCACTTTTCCGCCGCCCGCACCGGCGCCGCTAGCCGAACCTGGCGTGAACATGCCCGCCACCACCACCAAATCCAGTGACGCGGCGATGCTCCGGACACCGGTGGCCCACGGCCCGTCCAGGGGTTCGGCGATGTCCGTCAACGAATTTCCGAACGCCCGCATGGAGGCCTCCGGGAAAACCACCATGGCAGCACCACCGGTTTTGGCCTTTTGGGCCTCCCTTTCCAGGATGGACAGGTTTGCGGCCGGATCCCGGCCACTGATGATCTGTGCCAGCGCAACCCGCACTTCATACCTCCGCCTCGACGTTTCCTTCCAGTATGCAACCCCGCTCCGTCTGAGGAGGCACGATGTCCGGCGGCGGCTTGCCGGTGTCACAATGTCGCGAGTGCGGACGAAAGGTCACCGGCGGCTACCATTGACGTGATGGTCATGCCGCTTTTCGACACCGCTTCCACCATGGATGCTTCATCTGCACATCCACTCGGTGTCAGCGTCCCGCGCCCGGGTTCCGGCGCGGACGACGCCCCGGACTCCACCGCCAACGTCGCCGTTTATGCGCCGAGCGTCCTGACGCTCGAAATCGCCTACCAGGCCCCCGGCGGTGACTGGCGCGTGCAGACCCTGCCCAACGTCACCCACGGTGTGCACCACGGCATAGTTGACGGGTTCCCGTACGGATCGCGCTATGGTTTCCGGGCCACCCCCCAGGCGGAGCCACTGCCGTTGTCAGTGCCGACGATGGACCTGGACGACGACGGCGCGCAGCCCCTGTTGCTTGATCCCTACGGCCGTGCGGTGGACCAGCGGGAAGGATTCCTGACGAACGTCCGGATGGCCGGCGATTTCGACTGGGGGCAGGACGAACGGCCGCGGCTGCAGTGGCGGAACACCATAATTTACGAGGCCCATGTCCGCGGCCAGAGCATGCTGCACCCGGACGTGCCGGAGGAATTGCGCGGAACCTATGCCGGCATGGCACATCCGGCAATCATTGAGCACATCAAGAGCCTTGGGGTTACCTCCATCCAGCTTCTCCCCGTGCACTTCCACCTGGACGAGCCGCATCTGCAGAACCTCGGCATGACCAACTACTGGGGCTACAACACTGCCGCGTTCTTCGCACCGCATCCGGGCTATGCAACCCAGGCTGCGCAGGAAGCCGGGCCGCAGGCCATCCAGGACGAGTTCAAGGGTATGGTCAAGCTGCTCCACGCAGCCGGACTCGAAGTGATCCTGGACGTCGTCTATAACCACACCGCTGAGGGCGGCGCGGACGGGCAGACCATCAGCTTCCGCGGGCTCGGTGAGACCGCGTACTACCGGACGGATGGCCACGGAAAATACGTGGATACCACCGGGTGCGGCAACAGCCTGAACTTCGGGAATCCCCGGGTAGTCCAGCTTGTGTTGGACTCGCTCCGGTACTGGGTGGATGAATTCCACATCGACGGCTTCCGCTTCGACCTGGCCGTGACAATGTGCCGCAACACCCACAACGAATTTGATCCCCGGCACCCGTTCCTGGTGGCGGTGGCTGCCGATCCCGTGCTTTCCGATGTGAAGCTGATCGCCGAGCCGTGGGACATCGGCTACGGCGGCTGGCAGACCGGCAAGTTCCCGGTGGGCTGGGTGGACTGGAACGATCATTTCCGGGACAGCGTCCGTTCCTTCTGGCTTTCGGACCGTGCAGCCATCGAGGCAGGCGGCCACGGCGGGTCTGTTGCCCGGCTGGCAGACGCCCTGTCCGGTTCCGCAGCGCTCTTTGAAGGCTCAGGCCGGTCCCGCCTCGCCTCGCTTAACTTCGTCACGGCACACGATGGCTTCACGCTCAATGACCTCGTCTCCTATGACCGCAAACACAATGAGGCCAACGGCGAGCAGAACCGGGACGGGCACGGGGACAACCGCAGCTACAACCATGGCTTCGAAGGCCGGACCGAGGACGAGGACATCCTGGCGCAGCGGGCCCAGTCGCGGCGGAACCTCATGGCCTCCATGATGATCTCCCTGGGCGTGCCCATGATCACCGCCGGAGACGAGTTGGCCCATACCCAGCAGGGCAACAACAACGCCTACTGCCAGGACAACCCCCTGGCCTGGATCGACTGGACGCGCACGCCTGAGTCCTCAGAGATGCTCCGGAGCACCAAACGCTATATCCGGCTGCGCAAAGAGTTCCTGGCCAGCCAGCCCCATGATTTTCCGGCCAGGGACGAGCAGTCCTACCTCTACTGGTTCGACCATTCAGGCCAGCCGATGTCCATGGAGCGCTGGAATGATCCCCGGCACCGCGTGATGCAGCTCCTGCTCGGATCCGATGACGGCACGCTGGCCGGGCTCGTGGTGGTCAACGGCAGCAACTCGGATGTGAAGATCACCCTTCCTGAGCTCACGAACGACGACGGAACGCCGCGCCGCATGTTCGAACTGCGGCTCACCACCTCGCCGCTTCACGAGCAGCGCCAGGGCGGGCGGGTGGCGTCCGGCGAGACGGACATCATCGAAGCAAACTCCATCAACATCTACCGTACGTAGCGGCGGAGGAGCCGAATGCGCCGCAACCGTTCCGTTGCCGCCCTGCTGCTGACCGGGCTGGCCCTTGTTGTACTTTTCGCCCTCGGCGGCACCGGCTTCCTTGAGTCCCTGACCGGAAGTCCGACGCCGGCGGCGAGTCCCAGCGCGGCCGCCGGACAGGCTGCTCCCGGTTCCGCCGCGGCCGGTTCTGGCGCGCCCGGTTCCGCGGCCCCCGCCGCTCCTGCCAACCCTTCCGGGCTACCGGCCATCAACGAGTCCGAGCTCCCGGTGGAAGCACGCCAGACCCTTGCCGCGATCCGCGCGGGCGGACCCTACCGCTACAGCCAGGACAATAAGACCTTCGGCAATTTTGAGCGCATCCTCCCGCGGCGGGATTCCGGTTACTACCGTGAGTACACCGTTCCCACCCCGGGGGAGTCGGACCGCGGAGCCCGCCGGATCGTTGCCGGTTCCGGGGGAGAAAAGTACTACACCCAGGACCACTACGATTCGTTCAAGTTCATCGCAGAAGGAAACTGAAGACCCCAATGAAGATCTACTCCGCCGATACCTGGACCATGGACGAGCTGCAGGCCCAGGTGGCCGATTCCGGCCGGCGAAGCCTGGTGGTTCCGGCCGCAGACAGCAAGAGAGCGGTCCTCGAGACCTTCGGCGAGGTCCTTGCCTTCCCCGAGCACTACGGCGTGAACCTTGACGCCCTGAACGACTCCCTGCACGACTTCGCCGACAGCATTACCGATGACGGAGCTGAACCCGTTACGGTCCTGTGGGAGGTGGCAGCCCGGTTCCGCAGCGACCGGTCCTTCGGGGTCATCTGCGAGATCCTGCAGGACGCCGAAAGCTACGCAGGCAGCGATCTGGCCGTCACTGCCATCCTGCTGTAGCTTCCGGGCGCCTCAGGCGTTGACGATCAGCCCCAGCTCAGCCTTCGATGCCAGTGCGTCGTGCCGGGGCAGGACGCGTACCGTGTAGCCGAACGGGCCGGAGCGGTCAATCACCAGGGAGCCGCTGAACAGGTGCCGCCCGTTGCCGAGGTCCTCCTTGGGCTGCAGGTCCATCACGGTGACATCGGCCAGGGTGTCGCTTTCCTCAGCCCGCCCGTAGGCGACCTCCACCGAGACGTCCTCGGGTGTCAGGGTATGCAGCGCCACGTACGCGTTCACCTGGAGGATGTCGCCGATCTGCGGGTCCTCGGACACGCCCACGGAATCCACATGCTCCACATGCAGCAGCGGCCAGGCGGAGCGCACCTTCGCGGTCCAGGCAGCCAGGATGCGGGCCTGGGCATAGGAATCGGCGACGGCGCGGCGGCCTGCTTCCGCCGCGGGCCGGTAGAGGACGTTGACGTAGTCGTGCAGCATACGTTCGGCTGATACGGCCGGCCCCAGGTGGGACAGGGTGTGCTTGATCATGGAGACCCAGTGGGTGGGGACTTTCTCCGCCTCGGTGGTAGAGGGACCGGCAGCTCCGGCGCTCTCAGACACAGTGCTGCCATAGAAGCGGGGCGCCACCTGGGTTTCCAGCAGCTCGTACAGCGCTGCCGCTTCGATGTCGTCGCGTTCCTCGGGGGACGCGTCATTGTTGGCGGTGGGGATCGCCCAGCCGTTCTCGCCGTCGTACATCTCATCCCACCAGCCGTCCATCACCGAAAGGTTCAGGGAACCGTTGATGGCCGCCTTCATACCCGAGGTCCCGCAGGCTTCCAGGGGACGCAGCGGGTTGTTGAGCCACACATCACAGCCGGGGAACAGGGTCCTGGCCATGGCGATGTCATAGTTGGGCAGGAATGCAATCCGGTGCCGGACTTCGGGGTCATCGGTGAAGCGGACCAGGTCCTGGATCATCTTCTTCCCGGCATCATCGGCCGGGTGGGACTTCCCGGCGATGACCAGCTGGATGGGGTGCTGCGGATGCAGGAGCAGGGCCTTAAGCCTGTCGGGCTCACGCAGCATCAGGGTCAGCCGCTTGTACGTGGGAACGCGGCGCGCAAAGCCGATGGTGAGGACGTCCGGGTCCAGCACGCTGTCCGTCCAGCCCAGTTCGGCGTCGGCGGCGCCGCGCTTCTTCCATGCTGCGCGGAGGCGGCGGCGGACATCTTCCACCAGGGCCGTGCGCATTTCGCGGCGGAGCGCCCACACATCCGCGTCGCTGACATTGTAGGCAAGGTCCCACCGGCCCATGGCTTCGGCCTCGGTGCCGAACTGTTCCCTGGCCAGCTTTGAGATGCGCCCGTCAACCCAGGTGGGCACATGCACGCCGTTGGTGACGGATGTGATGGGAACTTCGGAGTGGTCGAAGCCGGGCCACAGCGCCGAGAACATCCCGCGCGAGACTTCGCCATGCAGTTTGGCTACGCCGTTGGCCCGTTGCGCCAGCCGCAGGCCCATCACCGCCATGTTGAAGACCGACGGGTTGCCGTCGGCGTAGTTTTCCCGGCCGAGTTCCAGGATCCGGTCTACCGGGACTGCCGGCGCCAGCCCTGCCTGGAAGAAATGTTGGATCTGGGAAATCTCGAAGCGGTCAATGCCGGCCGGAACGGGGGTGTGGGTGGTGAAGACCGTGGAGGCCCGGCCCGCGGCGAGGGCTTCGTCGAAGCTGAGCGCGGCTTCTCCGGCCATCAGCTCCTGGATCCGCTCAATCCCCAGGAAACCGGCATGGCCCTCGTTGGTATGGAACACCTCCGGGGTGGGGGTTCCGGTGAGTTGCTGGTACGCGCGCAGGGCCTTGACCCCGCCCATGCCCAGCAGGAGCTCCTGCTGGAGGCGGTGGTCTCCGCCGCCGCCGTACAGGCGGTCCGTGATGCCGCGGGCGGCGTCGTCGTTGCCCGGGACGTTCGAATCCAGAAGCAGCAGGGGAACGCGTCCGACGTCGGCACGCCAGATGTGTGCCAGGAGCCTGCGGCCATTGGGGAGCGGCAGTGAGATCTGTACGGGCCGGCCGTTGCCGTCACCGGAAGGCTCACGGAGCAGGGTCAGGGGCAGTCCGTCCGGGTCAAGGACAGGGTAGGTTTCCTGCTGCCAGGCGTCGCGGGAGAGCGACTGCTTGAAGTAGCCGGCCTGGTACAGGAGGCCTACGCCGATCAGGGGCACGCCCAGGTCCGAGGCGGCTTTCAGGTGGTCACCGGCAAGGATGCCCAGGCCGCCGGAGTACTGCGGCAGGACCTCGGTGATGCCGAACTCGGGGGAGAAGTACGCGATCGCGGCCGGGGCGTCCGGGCCAAGGCCCTGGTACCAGCGGGGTTCGTCAAGGTAGCGGTCCAGGTCCTGCGCGGCGGCCCGGACCTTCCCAACGACCTCCTGGTTGGCGGCGAGGCTTTGGAATTCCTCCCGGCTGACGCGCCCAAGGAAACTGATGGGGTCCTGCCCGCATTCCTCCCAGATCCGGGGGTTCAGCCCCGCAAACAAATCACGCGTGGGCCGGTGCCATGACCAGCGCAGGTTGGTCGCCAGCCGGGCCAGCGGCCGGATGGGTTCCGGGAGAACAGTACGGACGGTAAATCTGCGGATTGCCTTCACCTGCGCCACACTAACCGACAACTAGGACCGCCGGAACTGCTTTCGCTTTCTTTTAGGTAAATGACAGTTGACGTGTCGGAAAAGTCGAATCCGCGGGGGGAAATCGTGAGCAGGCTTAGCATTCTGGCCCGTTTCTCGCTAACGTCGAGCATGTGACGACTAACTCAGGAACCACCGCCCCTTCCAAGAAAAAGCCGAAAGGCAAAATCACCGACGGGCTTAGATTCGGCCGTTTTCCGATCACCGCCGTGCAGCCAGTGGTGGAGGACGGAAAATTTCCTGCCAAGGCTTTGCCAGGGGAAGGGATAGTGGTGGGAGCCACCGCTTTCCGGGAAGGGCACGATCAGCTTGGCGTCAGCGCGGTCCTCCTGGATCCCCGCGGCAAGGAGCGCCAGCGCGTCAGGCTGGCGCCGCCGCCGGGGGAACGCGGGATGGGGACCGACCGCTGGGAGGGCGTCCTCACGCCGTCGGCCGTTGGAAACTGGACTTTCTTCATTGAGGCCTGGCACGACCGCTACGGAACCTGGCACCACAACGCGGAGGTCAAGGTAGCCGCCGGCATCGACGTCGAGCTGATGCTCGCCGAAGGCTCGGCGCTGCTACTGGACGCGGCCGACGACGTCTTCCGCACTGCGGCGGACCGACGCACCCTGCGTATGGCTGCTGCTGTCCTGGCGGACAAGTCCCTGAGCGAGGAGGAACGCCTCGGCGCCGGATTCGGCGCGGATGTGGCCGCCATCGTGGAACGACAGCCCATCCGCGAACTGCTCACTGTTTCCGAGCAGTACCCGCTGCTGGTGGAACGCGATCTTGCGGGCCGCGGCGCCTGGTACGAATTCTTTCCCCGTTCCGAAGGTGCCGTGCGGGACCACAACACCGGGGCATGGACTTCCGGTAATTTCCAGACGGCGGCCAAACGGCTCGACGCGGTGGCTGCCATGGGTTTCGACGTGATCTACATGCCGCCGATCCACCCCATCGGCATCCAGCACCGCAAGGGCCCCAACAACACCCTCATTGCGGGTCCGCACGATCCCGGCTCGCCGTGGGCCATCGGCGCCAAGGAGGGTGGCCACGACGCCATCCACCCGGACCTGGGAACGTTCGAGGACTTTGACGCCTTTGTGGCCCGGGCTAAGGAACTTGGCCTGGAAGTCGCCTTGGACCTGGCACTCCAGGCTGCGCCGGATCACCCCTGGGTTCAGTCCAACCCGGAATGGTTTACCACCCGTGTTGATGGCAGCATCGCCTACGCGGAAAACCCGCCCAAGAAATACCAGGACATCTTCCCGCTGAATTTCGACAATGATCCGGAGGGGCTTTCCAAGGAAATCCTGCGGATCGTCCTGTTGTGGGTCAGCCACGGCGTGAAGATCTTCAGGGTCGATAATCCGCATACCAAGCCGGTGTGGTTCTGGGAATGGCTGATCGCCCAGGTCAACAAGAAGGCCCCCGGCGTGGTGTTCCTCGCTGAGGCGTTCACCAGGCCCGCCATGATGCATGCACTGGGCCGGGCGGGCTTCCAGCAGTCCTACACCTACTTCACGTGGCGGAACACGAAGAAGGAACTGGAGACGTACTTCAACGAGGTCAGCCATGAGTCTTCGGCCTACTTCCGGCCCAACTTCTTTGTCAACACCCCGGACATCCTCACGGAATACCTGCAGTTCGGCGGCCCGGCGGCCTTCAAGATCCGGGCAGCCCTGGCCTCCACCGCCAGCCCGCTTTGGGGTGTCTACGCCGGCTACGAACTGTATGAGCACGTTGCCCGGCCCGGTGCGGAGGAGTACATCGACAACGAGAAGTTCGAGTACAAGGCCCGCGACTGGGACGCTGCAGCGGAATCAGGCCGCACGCTGACGCCCTACATCACCCGGCTCAACGCCATCCGGCACGCCCATCCGGCGCTGCAGGACCTGCAGAACCTTACGGTCCACCACAGCACGGATGACGCCACGGTGGTGTACTCCAAGCACAAGACCCTGCCCGACGGCACCAAGGACACCATCATCGTGGTGGTGAACGTTGACCCGCACGGCATCAGGGAGAGCACCGTTTCGCTTGACCTTGCAGCCCTCGAGCTGGACCCGGAGGACCTTTCGCCCAACGGCGGGTTCCTGGTGGAGGACCTCATTTCCGGAGAATCCTGGGAATGGGGCGAATACAACTACGTCCGCCTCGACGCGCACGTCGAACCCGCACACATCCTGAGCGTGAGGAGATTGCATCAGTGAGCTTTAACCCGCAGAGTTCCAGCCAGCATTTCACCCCTAAGGGCACCTTTGAGCTAAATGCCCCTGGTCTACCGCATGATCCGCTCTGGTACCGGAAGGCCGTGTTCTACGAGGTGCTGGTCCGGGCCTTTGCGGACGCCAACGGCGATGGCTCAGGTGACTTCAGCGGCCTGATCGACAGGCTCGACTACCTCCAGTGGCTGGGGGTGGACTGCCTGTGGCTCCCGCCGTTCTTCCAGTCACCGCTGCGTGACGGCGGCTACGACATCTCCGATTACAACTCCGTCCTGGACGAGTTCGGCACCATCACCGATTTCAAACGTCTGGTGGCGGAGTCCCACGCCCGCGGTGTCCGGGTCATTATCGACCTGCCGCTGAACCACACCTCGGACCAGCACCCCTGGTTCCAGGAATCGCGGAAGGACCCTGACGGGCCGTTCGGTGACTTTTACGTCTGGAGCGATACCGACGAGAAGTACCAGGACGCGCGCATCATCTTCGTGGACACCGAGGAGTCCAACTGGACCTTCGATCCGATCCGCCGGCAATTTTTCTGGCACCGCTTCTTCGGCCACCAGCCTGACCTCAACTTTGAAAACCCGAAGGTCATCGAGGCCCTGTTTGATGTGGTCCGTTTCTGGCTTGACCAGGGCATCGACGGCTTCCGTGCTGACGCGATTCCGTACCTCTTCGAAGAGGAGGGGACCAACTGCGAGAACCTGCCCGCCACGCACGACTTTCTGCGTAAGCTGCGGGCCATGGTGGACGAAAGCTACCCGGGCCGCGTCATCATCGCCGAGGCCAACCAGCCGCCCAACGAGGTCGTGGAGTACTTCGGGACTGCGGAGGAACCGGAATGCCACATGGCCTTCCACTTCCCCATCATGCCCCGCCTCTACTACGCCCTGCGGGACCAGAAGGCTGCTCCGATCATCGAGACCATGCAGGACACTCCCGAGATCCCCGAAGGGGCCCAGTGGGGAACGTTCCTGCGGAACCACGATGAACTGACCCTCGAAATGGTCACCGCCGACGAACGCGCGGCCATGTTGGGCTGGTATGCGCCGGATCCCCGGATGCGCGCCAATATTGGCATCCGCCGCCGCCTGGCGCCGTTGCTGGACAATTCGCGGGCCGAGATCGAACTGATCAACGCCCTGCTGCTGTCATTGCCGGGCAGCCCCTTCCTGTACTACGGGGACGAAATCGGCATGGGCGACAACATCTGGCTCGAAGACCGCGACGCCGTCCGTACGCCGATGCAGTGGAACCCGGACCGGAACGCAGGCTTCTCCCACGCTGACCCCGGCAAGCTGTACCTCCCGGTGATCCAGTCGCTGGTGTACAACTACGCCATGGCCAACGTCGAAGCGGAAGCCGCCCACTCCGGCTCACTGCTCCGCTGGACCCGTCAGATCCTGAGCGTCCGCAAGAACCACCCGGCCTTCGGGCTGGGCTCGTTCAAGCACGTGGAGGCCGATCACGACTCCGTGGTGGCATATCTGCGGGAACTCTCGGATGACAACACGGCGGGGGAGGAGGGCGAAACCATCCTGTGCGCCTTCAACCTTTCGCAGCACCCGGTCGCGGCCCAACTCAAGGTTCCCCAGTTCGCCGGCCGCGGACTGCGGGATGTCTTCGGCGGCCAGCCGTTCCCGGGAATCGACGGCGACGGTACCCTGACGCTTACTTTGGGAAGCCACGACTTCTTCTGGCTGCGGATCCGTTCGGCAACCTCGAATCCGTCCTCGCCCTACACACAGGCGCTCCCTATCCTGTCCATCGAGAACTGAGATGAACGAACCCACGCTCACTGCCATGCTGGTCCCTGTTCTGCGGGAATGGCTTCCGCTGCAGCGCTGGTTCCCGGTGAAGTCAGCCGATTTTTCGCTGGAACAGGCGGGGAGCCTGAGGCTTGAGGACGCGGCCGGCCAGGCTCGGCTGGAGGTGTTCCTACTGGCCGTCTCGTACCGCACGGCCGACGGCGGACGCCGGACGGATGTCGTCCAGGTCCCCTTGAGTTACCGGGACTTCCCGCTCGCCGGTGGTGAGCGGGGTCTGGTGGGGCAACGGCCGGATGCCGGCATGCCCTGGATCTACGACGCCGTGTACGACCCCTCGTTTGTGGCCGCATGGCTGGAGCTGATCCGTTCAGAAGGGGCACACTCCGGTTCGGCGACGGGCCACAGCACACGGTCGGACCACCGTCTGCCCACAACCAATGGGGTCGTCAAGGTCCTCTCGGGTGAGCAGTCCAACAGTTCGGTCATAGTGGACGACGGCGAGTCGGCGGCGATCGTGAAATTCTTCCGGGTCCTGTCCGAGGGAGTGAATCCCGAGGTTGAGGTAGGAGCGGCACTGACCGCCCTGGGCACCTTTGAGGTTCCGGCGACCCTCGGCTGGGTGCGTGGGGAATGGATCGCGCCTTCGCCGCAGTCTCCGGGCCAGTTGCCCTCTGTTGCCCGTCACGTTCAGGGCGAGCTCGCGGTGGCCCATGAATTCCTCGCCGGCGGCCGTGATGCCTGGCGCCTCGCGGTGGACGCCGCCCGCACCGGAACCGACTTCACCGCCGAGGCACACGGCCTTGGTGCGGCCACCGCAACAGTCCACCGCCGGCTGGCGGACGCCCTCGGCAAGACCGGGGAGTCTGTTCCGGGCGGGATCATTGCACCCGGAGTAGCCCTGCGCGTACGGCAGGCATGGGCAGAAGCCGGTGCCGCCGTCGGGCCTTACGACGCAGAGCTGGACAAGCTCCTTGGCGAGCTTAGCGGGGTCCCGGCCGGGCCGCTCCAGCGGATCCACGGCGACCTGCATCTGGGCCAGATCCTGCAGGTCCCGGGTCACGGTGACGGGCAGGACCGTTGGGCCATCCTGGATTTTGAAGGTGAGCCGCTACGGCCCATCTCCGAGCGGAACTTCCCTGACGTCCCGCTCCGGGACGTCGTAGGCATGCTGCGGTCCTTCGATTACGCCGCGGGCGCGGCCGAACGGGAGTACCAGGGCGCCCACGTTCCCGCGTCGTGGGTAGACGATTGCGCGGATGCGTTCCTTGCCGGCTATGCCGCCGTCACTCCCGGCACGATCGACCGAACCTCACCGCTCTTTGTGGCATTGTGGCTGGACAAGGCGCTCTATGAAGTGGTTTATGAATTGCGGAACAGACCCGACTGGCTGGCCATTCCGGCGAATGCGTCCAGGCGGCTCCTCAGCGGTAAAGGCCCCGGCGATCATGCCGGGGCAGCAGCGGAAGGTATCAACATGACAGGTTCAGCACGTACAGACAGGCCCGGTGTGCCGCTCCACGTGGACGCGGACACTCTCGCCCAGGTGGGCAACGGGGAACACCACGCGCCGCACTCGGTACTCGGTGCCCATCTGGATGACCACGGACACGTGACTGTCCGGACGGTGAAGCACCTCGCGGAAGAGGTCAGCGTGGTGACAGCCGCCGGTGCCGTGCCCATGACCCACGAAGCCAACGGGGTGTGGGTGGCTGTGCTGGAGCCGCTCCAGCCCGGCCATGTGCCTGACTACCGGCTGGAAGTTACGTACGCGGGTGCCGCACCCCAGACCATGGACGAGCCCTACCGCTACCTGCCCACAGTGGGCGAAGTGGACCTCCACCTCATTGGCGAGGGCCGGCACGAGAAACTCTGGGAAGTACTGGGCGCACACGTCCAGCACTACAAGTCCTCCCTCGGTGACGTGGACGGTGTGTCCTTTGCCGTGTGGGCCCCGAATGCCCAGGCCGTCAGGATCAAGGGCGACTTCAACGCCTGGGACGGCCGCGAAAATTCGCTCCGCTCACTGGGCTCTTCGGGTGTGTGGGAAGTCTTCCTGCCGGGCGTTTTAGCAGGGGCGTGCTACAAGTTCGAAATCAAGACCAAGAGTGGCTACTGGGTTGAGAAAGCCGATCCGCTGGCGTTCGGGACAGAGGTCCCCCCACTGACCGCGTCACGGGTAGTGGAGCCCTCCTACGCTTTCCAGGACTCCGAGTGGATGGAAGCCCGCGCCCAGCGTGATCCCCACAATTCACCGATGAGCGTTTACGAGGTCCACCTCGGATCCTGGCGCCTCGGCCTCGGATACCGGGAACTCGCCAAGGACCTGGTGGAGTACGTCAAGTGGCTGGGATTCACCCATGTGGAGTTCATGCCCGTGGCCGAACACCCCTTCGGCGGTTCTTGGGGTTACCAGGTGACGTCCTACTTTGCGCCCACCTCGCGGTTTGGCCACCCTGACGAATTCCGTTACCTCGTGGATGCCCTGCACCAGGCGGGAATCGGCGTGCTGCTGGACTGGGTCCCGGCACACTTCCCCAAGGACTCCTGGGCACTGGCCCAGTTCGACGGCGAACCGCTGTACGAGCACGCCGATCCGAACCTGGGCGAGCACCCCGACTGGGGAACGCTGATCTTTGACTTTGGCCGGACCGAGGTGCGCAACTTCCTGGTGGCCAACGCCCTGTACTGGCTCGACGAATTCCACATTGACGGGCTCCGGGTTGATGCTGTGGCCTCAATGCTTTACCTCGACTACTCGCGTGAAGACGGCCAGTGGTCGCCCAACCGTTTCGGCGGCCGGGAGAACCTGGAAGCGATGTCGTTCCTGCAGGAAGTGAATGCCACGGTCTACAAGACCCACCCCGGCGCGGTGATGATCGCCGAGGAGTCAACGGCGTTCCCCGGGGTTACCGCCCCCACCAGCCACTCCGGGCTCGGCTTCGGCCTGAAGTGGAACATGGGCTGGATGCATGACTCCCTCAAGTACATCTCCGAGGACCCGGTCAACCGCAAGTGGCACCACGGTACAGTGACGTTCTCGATGGTGTATGCCTTCACTGAGAACTTCCTGCTGCCGATCAGTCACGACGAGGTAGTGCACGGCAAGGGCTCCATGCTCCGGAAGATGCCGGGGGACCGCTGGCAGCAGTTGGCCAACCTGCGTACCTTCCTCGCGTATCAGTGGGCCCACCCCGGCAAGCAGCTCATCTTCATGGGCACCGAGTTTGGCCAGGAAGCCGAGTGGTCCGAGCAGCATGGCCTCGACTGGTACCTGGCCGAGATTCCTGCGCACCGTGGCATCCAGCTCCTCACCAAGGACCTGAACGAGCTGTACAGCTCGACGCCGGCGCTCTACACCCGGGACAACGAACCCGGCGGTTTCCAGTGGATCAACGGGGGCGACGCTGACCATAACGTCTTGACTTTTGTCCGCTGGGACAAGGAGGGCAACCCCCTGGTGTGTGCCATCAACTTCTCGGGGGGACCGCATGTGGGCTACACCCTGGGAGTCCCCGCCGCCGGCGCATGGACCGAAGTCCTCAATACAGACGGGGCCGCGTACGGCGGATCAGGTGTCCTGAACGCCGGTCAGCTGACTGCCACAGGCGAAGGGCGGGACGGCCAGCCGGCATCGCTCACCGTCACGCTTCCACCCTTGGGCGCGGCGTACTTCAAACCCGCCGCCAAGGCAGCCGGAGCACTGAAGTAATGTGAGCCCGCTCTCCTAAGTTGGCGCGGAAAAGCCCGGAATCCCTTGAGATTCCGGGCTTTTCCGTCTCACCAGCCCTCGGCGTCAGGGGGCTCTTGGGGGCTCTGGTGGCCATCCCGGAAAAGTGGTGGTAGAGTTTATTTCCGCGCTGCTCCACGGAGTCAGACCGAAAAAACCGACACGGAAGCCCTCAGGGCATTGCGAGTCGGGGTGCGGTTTTGACAAAATGGAAGACAGCCGGTAAGTTTGAAAAGTTGCTCCGGAGCGATCCACGGCTGAGATGTTGTGGTGGTGCCGGGTGTGTCTGTTGTTTGAGAACTCAATAGTGTGCCAAGTTTGTTGATACCAATTTATTGTATTGAATTGGTTGAATTGG
>NZ_JAFCTI010000017.1:0-79040 GCF_049895945.1 Pseudarthrobacter sp. DSP2-3-2b1
CACCACAGGGCGGACCACACCGGCAACGCAGTGGGCAATGCCGGCAACGCAGTGGGCTCCACCCTGCACGACGCCGGACAGGCCATCGGGGACGCACCCCAGCAGGTCAAGGCCAAGACCCAGGGCAACCCCCTGGCCGCCGGCCTGGTGGCCTTCGGCGCCGGCATGCTGATTTCCTCCCTGATCCCGGCCAGCACCAAAGAACGCGAAGCCGCAGACGCGCTCAAGACCGCGGCCGAACCGATGACCACGGAACTGACCGACGCCGCCAAGGACATGGCCGAAGGGCTCAAAGAGCCCGCCCGCGAAGCGATGGAGAACGTCAAAGCCACCGCCACCGACGCCGCCGAACACGTCAAGGCCGAAGGCCAGGTTGCAGCAGCCGACGTCAAAGACCGCGCTACCGACGCCAAAGACCACGTCCAAAACACGTAGTCCATAAGCGCTGCCAGGGCCGTCCTTCCTTGGAAGGGCGGCCCTCTCGGCTGATTCACCACCTCCGTCACCACCGCATACTACGAAAGGCCCCACCGTCGTGAAGAAACTGCTGCTCGCTTTCCTCCCCGCCATCATCAGCCGTATCCTGCGTGCCCGCCGGGCCAAGCAAAACCCCACCGCAACGCCCCGTAACCGGAACCGGTTCTAACACTGCCCGATGCGCTGCACGAGTTGGTTGCGCTGCACAATCCGAAGACTTCCCAGGAGAGACAATTGCACATCCCAGAACCGCGGGGCCCCATCAGCGCCGCCCTGCTGGCGCTCCTCGCTGACCAGCCCGCGGAGGTTCCGGGGGCCCTGACCGGCCTACCGGAACTCGTCACAGCGAAGCTCTCCGAGACTGATGACGTCATCGAGGATGACGATATCCAGCTTGCGCTGTTCTGTCTCTACGAGCTGCACTACGGCGGTCTTGATGGTGTGGATGACGGCTGGGAATGGCATCCGGGCCTGATTGCCGTTCGCCGTCTTTTGGAGCGGCCGTTCGAACGGGAACTCCGTGTGGCGGCCGCCTCCGCGGTTCCCGTGATCCCCCCGGTTCCGGCCGCGGGGCATGTGAGCGACGGCGTCGCCACCGTCTTGTTTTCCCTCGCAGCCGCGGACACCGGGCCCAGTCTCTCGAAGTACGTCGCGAAGAAGGCCACCGTTCCGCAGCTCGGGGAGTTTTTGGTTCACAAGTCCATTTATCAGCTCAAGGAAGCGGACCCGCACACGTGGGCGATTCCCCGGCTGACCGGCCGCGCGAAGGCCGCGCTGGTGGAAATCCAGGCCGACGAATACGGCGGCGGCCGCGCGGACCGGATGCACAGCGCCCTGTTCGCCCGCACCATGCGTGCCCTCGGACTCGATGACCGGTATGGCGCTTATGTTGACACCGTGCCGGCCATCGCCCTGGCGTCCGTCAACATGATGTCCCTCTTCGGGCTGAACCGCCGGCTGCGCGGTGCCATCGCCGGGCATCTGGCGATCTACGAGATGACGTCCTCCCGGCCCAACCAGCTTTACGGCAACGGCTTCCGCCGCCACAGCTTTGACTCCGCCGCAACTGCCTACTTCGACGAGCACGTTGAGGCAGACGCAGTTCACGAACAGATTGCCGGCCGGGACCTCGCCGGCGGCCTCGTGGAGGCGGAGCCGGACCTGCTCGCCGACGTCCTTTTCGGCGCGACGGCTGCCATCGCCCTGGACACCATACTGACCAGCCGCATTCTGGAGGCGTGGGAGAACGGGCGGTCATCTCTCCGCACAGCCCTCCCCGTTGCCGCATGAGAACACCTGAAGGAGGCCCCGTGGACCAGGAACCTGCCAACGGATCGCTTGCAGACGGTTCGATCATCGTCTGCCCCGACGGGCCGCTCCTGGTCCGCGGGGCCTTCGAAATCCTCACACCCTCCGGCGAGCCCGTGCCGAGGCAGCGCCAAACCGTTGCCCTCTGCCGCTGCGGAGCGTCAGCCATCAAGCCGTACTGCGACGGGACACACAAGCTGATCAAGTTCCGGACCGAACCGCCGGGCGAAAGCAAGGACAGCTAGCGCACGACGTCGAGACTCACCAGAGTGGCACCCTCACCGGCGGCGAAGACAGCCAACGCCATGCTCGTTTCGCTGGGGAAGATCTGGTCCGTGATGGTGGCCAGCCCGTCCTGGGCGAACACTTCCACCGAGCAGCGGTCCAGGAAGACCTGAAGCCGCAACCGGCCATCCTCGAGCGCCACGGGGACCCGTTCCACTGAGGCAAAGTCCTCGTGGAAGCGAGTATCCCCGGACGCTGTCCGGTCCAGGCGAAGCACTCCTTGGACGACGTTGTAAGCCAGGACAGTCCTCTCGCCGGTACCTTCACGCAGCACCAGCCCAACCTCGTCCGCCGTCCCCGGCACGAATTCAGCATCAATCCGCAGCACATCGCCGGGTCCTTCCACGGCGAGTGGGTACGAACCGGAGAGCCGCGTAGGCGCGAGGGCGCACACAACCTCCCCGGTTTCCGCAAAGGGATCCACCGGCTGCTGCTTCAGCACCACCCGTCCGGCCTGCCGGACAAGGGTTACTTCCCGTACCAGGGTCATGGCGCCGCGCCAGCCGCCGGTGGGTGTCAGGGCACCGTACTGCCAGTTGTTCATCCAGCCGATCATGAGCCTGCGCCCGTCCGGAGCATTGCTGAAGGACACGGCGGCGTAGTAGTCCCGGCCCCAATCGAGCCAGCCGTACTCCCCCATCCTGCTGCCGTCCTTCTGCATCCCTTCGGTGACCGTACTTTCGGAACGGAACCGGACGCCGTCGAACTCTCCAAGGAAGTACTGGCCGCCGGATCCGCCGGCGATGCCGCCGGGGTTCAGGTTCACCACCAGCACCCATTTGGTGGTGCCGGGTTCCCCGTCCACCGGCAACTCAAAGAGGTCCGGGCACTCCCACACTCCGCCGGTGGCGTTGGCCGGGCCGAACGTGCTCAGATACTCCCAGGCCAACAGGTCCGCGGACTTGTAGAGGAGCACCTCCCGGCCCAGCGCCTCGACCGCCACCATGACCCAGTAACTCTCCACGCCGCCGTCGTACCAGAAGACTTTCGGGTCACGGAACTCGGCGGACGCCCGGTCCAGCACGGGGTTCCCCGCGTACTTCAGCCACGTGGCGCCGTCGTCGATGCTGTACGCGAGGGACTGCGCCTGGCGTCCCGCCAGCGGCGACCCGGCAGAGTAGGCGCTGGTATATATGGCAACCAAAGGGGCGGTTTCCCCGGTTCCGAAGCCGCTGGTGTTGTGGACGTCAACGACGGCGGAACCGGAGAAAATGGCTTCCTGCGCGTCGCACAGGATGGCTACGGGTTGCTCGTCCCAGTGCACCAGGTCCGCCGAGGTGGCGTGGCCCCAGGACATGTTGCCCCAGTCAGCACCCTCCGGGTTGTGCTGGTAGAAGAGGTGGTAGATGCCGTTGGAGTAGAGCAGTCCGTTGGGATCGTTCAGCCAGTTGCGGGCTGCGGTGAAGTGGTACTCCGGCCGGAACCGGGAGTCTACGGTGAGGGCTGATGCCATGGCTGCGGGGTCTTCTTTCGAGCTGAGGGCGGCGGTCATGATGGGCATCAGCCCTTGACGCCGCTGGAGGCGATGCTGTTGATGAAGGACTTCTGGAATGCGATGAAGAGGATCACCACGGGCACGGTGATGAGCGAGGCGTAGGCCATGACTTCGCCCCAGGAGACGTTGAGCTGGAAGAAGTACTGGATGCCGATCATCACGGGCCGCAGCTCCTCGGACTGGACCACCATGAGCGGCCAGAGGTAGGAGTTCCAGGCGGGCAGGAAGGTCAGGATGGCCACTGTGGCGGTGGCCGGCCCGGCGAGCGGCATGACCACCTGCCGGTAGATCTTGAACCAGCCGGCGCCGTCGATCCGGGCCGCTTCATCCAGTTCCTTGGGAATGGACTCAAAGTACTGGTGGTACAGGTAGATGGAGAAGGCATTGGCAATGAACGGGATGATCTGGACCTGGTAGGTGTCCAGCCAGCCTTTGGAGAACTCGAGGCTGAAGCCGTCCAGCTCGAAGTAGGGCAGCTGGTTGACCCACCACACCAGCGGCAGCGCCAGGGTCTGGAACGGCACAATCAGCGTGGCGAGGATGGCGCTGAACACGATCCGTTTACCGCGGACCTCCATGCGGGAGAGCGCGAAGGCGCAGAGGCTGTTGACGAAGATGCCCAGCACCACCGTCACCGCCGAGACCCCGATGGAGTTGACCAGGAACCGGGCGGCGGGGACGCGGTCGAACACTGCGGCGTAGTTATCGAACGAGATGTTCCCGATCGGCAGGAAGGCTGCCACGGAGGACATATCGCCGAAGATCTGCTGGTCCGGTTTGAGGGAGGACACCAGCATGAAAACGATGGGGAAAACGGCGACGGCGGCGAACAGGACGCGCACTGCCATAGTCCCCAGGCTGGTCAGGTTCGCGGAAATGAGGGTCGGTTTCACGTCAGTCCTTCTCTCGGGTCAGGTAGCGCTGCACTGCGGAAACCAGCAGCACGAGGACGAAGAATACGAGCGAGATGGCCGAGGCGTAGGAGGTTTCCTGCTGCTTGAACCCGGACCGCACCGCCTCGTAGATGATGGTGGTGGTGGAGTCCAGGGGACCGCCCTGGGTCATCACGCTGACCTGGTCAAAGAGTCCCAGCGCCTGGATGGTGATGGTCACCAGGACCAGGCTGCGGGTGTGCTTCAGGCCCGGCCAGGTGACGAACCGGAACTGCTGCCAGTGGGTGGCTCCGTCCAGCTGCGCAGCCTCGTACAGCTCGCCCGGGACGCTTTGAAGCCCGGCCAGCCAGATGATCATGTGGAATCCGGCTGCCTGCCAGATCGACAGGGCGATGATGGCCGGCATGGCCGTCGCGGGATCGTTGAGCCAGTCAGCGCCCCGGATCAGGCCGAAGCTGAACGTGGAGAGCAGCTCGTTGATCAGGCCTTCGCGGCGGTACATGAACATCCACAGCAGCGACACCACCACCATGGAGGTGACCACCGGCAGGAAGTAAAGGGTGCGGAAGAAGTTCACGCCGCGGAACTTCTTGTTGATCAGCAGGGCCATGGCCAAGGCGAGGGCGGACTGCACCGGCACCACGATCACTGCAAA
Source organism: Pseudarthrobacter sp. DSP2-3-2b1 (assembly GCF_049895945.1). NCBI lineage: Bacteria > Bacillati > Actinomycetota > Actinomycetes > Micrococcales > Micrococcaceae > Pseudarthrobacter > Pseudarthrobacter sp. DSP2-3-2b1. The sequence goes on from NZ_JAFCTI010000017.1 coordinate 5,114, forward strand.
GTACGTGACGTTGAGCAGGGCACGCCAGAACGTTGGGTCAGCGAAGAGCCGGGCAAAGTTATCCGTCCCCACAAACTCCACGGGCCGGGGTGAAATCAGGCGGGCGTTGGTGAAGGCCAGGCCGAAGCCCATGATTGCGGGCAGGAACACAAACAGCAGGAGGAGGGCGGCGGCGGGGGCGATCATGCCCCAGCCGCTGATCTGTTCGCGAAGGAAGCCGGGGCGGGTGCGGCGGGAGCGGGTTGGGCCGCTGGCCTGCACCGGCTCGCTGACGGCCAGTGGCGGACGGGTGGGGAGTGGGCTAAGTGTCATGCGGGTCTCCTTGGGGAGGATCCGGGGGATGGACGACGGCGGCGCGTGCCCGCCGTCGTCCGTACCCTTGATCGCTGGCTATTTCTGGTAGCCGCCGTTGGACTTGATGTTGGCGTCAATCGCCTTGGCGGCCTTGTCCAGCGCACCCTGGGGATCCGCTCCGGCAAGGACGTCCTGGGCTGCCTTGCCGAATTCGGTGGCAATGAAGGGATAGGCGGGGGTCTCCGGCCGCATCACGGCGTAGTTGCGGGAGAACTCCATGAAGATGCGGTTGGCGCCGCCTTCGGCGAAGGCCGGGATCAGCGCGGCGGCGTCATTGGTCGCGGGGATGGTGCCGGTGGCTTTGGCCACGGCGGCGAGGTTCTCCGGCTTCAGGGAGTAGGAGAGGTAGTCCATGGCGGCCTCGGCGTTCTCGCAGCCGCTGGTCACGCCCCACTGCCAGGAAGCCCCGCCGATCTTCGGGCCGTTGCCGAGGTCCACGGTGGGCATGACCACCAGGTCATCGCCGAGGGCGGCTTTGGCTTTGTCCGCTGCCCAGGACCCGGTGTACAGGATGGCGCTCTTGTTGTTCAGGAAGTCCTGGGTGGAGTCCTTGCCGCTCTTCTGGGCCATGAAGCCCTGGTCCACCAGGCCGCGGAACCAACCTGCCCATTCAACGGCCTTATCCCCGTTGAGGACGCCGTCCGCTGACTGGAAGCCGTCGCGGTTGACGAGGTCCCCGCCAAAGGACTGCAGCATGGGCGAGTAGGCGTACGGCAGCCATTCACCGGTGCCGGCGGTTCCCATGTCCAGCGGGTGTTCCCACTTCCCCAAGGCCTTGAGCTTGGTCAGGGCGTCCTGGAACTCGGCGGCGGTCCACGGTTCCTCGATTGTGGCCACGCGCACGCCGGCCGCTTTGAGGTCAGAGGCACGCGCCATCATGGCCAGGGCGACATCGTAGTAGCCCACCGCGTAGGTTTCGCCGTCCCACTTGGCGACGGTGCTGGGGAGGTTGCTCGTTAGGTCTGTGGACAGGTTCAGGGGCTGCAGGTATTCCGCCCAGGCCCAGTTGGGAACGTTGGGACCGTCGATGTCCACGATGCACGGAAGGTTCCCGGCCGATGCGGCGGACACCACCGAGTCGTTGTAGGAGTCCTGGGGGAAGGCCTGGACCTTGACCTTTGCCTTCGCGTCACTGCTGCTGTTGTAGGCGGCGACCACGTCCTCGATGGCCTTCAGCTCCTCGGGGTTGCCTGCGTTGTGGGTCCACATGGTGATTTCGTTGGCGCCCTCGGAGGATGATGAGGCGCTTCCTTTGCTGCAGGCGCCCAAGGTGCCGAGGAGTGAAGCTGCGGCTAGGCTGGTGGCCAGGACACGGGTGAATCGCTTGTTCATGGTTGAGTCTTTCTGCTGATTTCGTGCGTGGATGAGTAGCCCGTTTCCGTGAGGGGCGTAGCCGGTGCAACGGCTGCGTCCCTTTATTTGCCGGAAACGGGGTTCGTGACGTGTTTAAGTACTGAGGGTGGGGGCCGCCTTACAGCGGTGGCGGGCCTACAGAACCTCGGTGGACCACCGGGCAGGCGAGCTTTTCCTGGACCGCCGGTGAGCTTGGGCCCTCGATGTCGTTGAGCAGCCGGACCACGGCCCAGCGTCCCATCTCGTAGTGCGGCAACGCCACCGTGGTCAGCCCGGGCCACAGGGCGTCGGCAATGAGCTCCAGGTTGTCCATCCCGACGATCGAGAGGTCCTCGGGGATGCGCAGGCCAAGGGCCGAGGCCGCCTGGTAGACGCCCATGGCAACCCTGTCGCTGAAGCAGAACAGGCCTGAGGGCCGGTCCGGAAGCGCCAGCAGATCCATTGCTGTTTCCCGTCCACCCGCCGTGTCCGCCACTCCGGCGATGATATGCCGAGGATCAGGGGTCAGGCCATGCCGGCGGACCGCGTTGTGGAAGCCCTCCAAGCGCCCGTGGGTTGCCGGGATGTCGTCCACGTTGTTGATCATTCCGATCCGGGTGTGGCCGGCGCTGATCAGGGTTTCAACGGCGGCCTCGGCAGCCGCGGTCTCGTCCGGCACCACGGAGGAGACAGACGCGTCGGTGGAGACGGCGTCGAGGAGGACTGTGGGCAGCCCGTCCAGTTCTTCCGGGAGCATGACGCCCTGGTGGTACATCTTGGCGTAGACGATGCCGTCCACCTGGTGCTGCTGGAGGATGCGGATTTCGCGTTTTTCCAGCTCGCTGTCCAGCCCGGAATTCACCACCATCAGCACATAGCCGCGTTCGTAGGCGGCATCCTGGGCTCCGCGGATCATCGCGCCGGCAAAAGGTGTGGTGGTGATTTCGTCACTGACCAGCCCGAGGATCTGCGACCGCTGGTTGCGCAGTCCGCTGGCGAGCCTGTTGGGGGCATAGCCGAGGTCCCTCGCCACCGCCCTGACATGCTGCTGGGTCTGCTGGTTAACCCGGGCACTGGTGGCGTCATTGAGGGCGTGGGAAACCGTTGTTACTGAAACTCCGGCGGCCTTGGCCACTTCCCGGATGCCGATCTTTGTCGCCATTGACTGTCCTTTGCAAAACGTTTTGCTTGTTGTGTTGATCACATTAGCCAAAACGTTTTGCAACTGTCAAGGGCCGGGTCTCAATCTCTTGGAATCAAGTGGGCACAAACGGAAGCGGGCGACCGCGGAACCTCCCGCCGTCGCCCGCTCTTTTTGGTGATTCCCCGTATTGGTGCCGCTCCTTACAGGGCCGACCAGCCGCCGTCGGACGCCAGGATGGCGCCGTTGAGGTTGGTGCCGTCGTCGCTCAGCAGGAACGTGATCGAGGCGGCGAGCTGCGCCGAGGTGGCGGGCGCCGGGATGTTGACCTGCATCAGCGGGCCGAGGCGCTCGGCCGCCAGCTGGGATCCCCAGTTGGCCACAATGTTGGTGATGGTGGCGCCCGGCGCTACGGCGTTGAAGCGCAGACCCTTGGGCCCGTACATGACGGCCGAGTTCTTGGTGAGGCCGATGACGGCGTGCTTGGACGCCGTATAGGCGGCACCGGCGGCGGATCCGCGCAGCCCCGCCTCGGAGGCGACGTTGACCACGGAGCCTGTACCAGCCTCGAGCATCAGCGGCACCACGGCTCGGGTGAGGCGCATGAGGGCGGTGACGTTGATCCGGAAGACGCGGTCCCAGGTGTCGTCGTCCACCTCGTGGATGGGGGCGAAGTTGTCCATGATGCCGGCAACGTTGGCCAGCGCGTCAACACGTCCACCGGCTGCAGCAATGACGGCGGCGACGGTCTCGTCGGTGGAGATGTCGCCGGCCACCGGGACCAGGTCCAGCTGGGCGTTCGCCGTCACGAGGTCGTCCAGCCGTTCCTTGCTGATGTCGGCGGCGATGACCCTGCCGCCCTCCTTCGCGATGCGCAGCGCCGTGGCCAGTCCGATGCCCGACCCGGCGCCCGTGACGATGACTGTTTTGCCGGCGAAGCGGCCGTTGGTGATGGCCTCCTGCCACGTGGCTTCGTTGCCCATGTTGTCCTTCCAAACGTTGATGGAGCTGATTCCACCAACCTTATGACACGCTGTGTCATTATGTAAGGGTGAATACTGGTGGGATGCCTTCGGATGCCGCGACCACCGCCGTTCCACGTTCGTTAGGGCGGCCGGTGACCATCAATCCCGACGCTGTGGCCGCCATTGCGCTGCGGCTTTTCGCCGAACGCGGGTACGAGCAGACCTCCATGGAGGACATCGCCCGCGAGGCCGGTATTGGCCGCAAAAGCCTGTACCGGTACTTCTCCAGCAAGGCGGAACTGATCTGGGGTGGGATGGAACCGGTGGTCGCGGCCTCCGCCCGGGTACTGAGGGCGGGCCCGGAATCAGCGGCCGACGGCGGCGTCCTGGCGCGGCTGCGCGAAGCAGCAGTCGCGGGGGTTGCCGTGCCGCCCGATCTTGCGGTGACCCGCGGCCGCCTGCGCCTGATCGCCGAACACCCCGAACTTGGCAGCCAAAGCTATGCGTCCCTGGCGCCCCAGCGTGAAGTGGCCCGGGCCTACCTTGCAGCGGCCGGTGTCCCGGAAGATGTGGCCGGGTATCTGTGCGCCGCGTATCTTGGTGCCACGTTCGAGGCGTGGATGCAGTGGGCCGCCGGAACCGATCCCGATCCGGTGCCGTACCTTGAAGCGGCTGTCGGAGTGCTCCGGGTGCCCCAAACAGCGGGATGGCGCCAAACCTTCGGGTAACGTGGGAGTAAATTTTGCCGGCCGAAACCATGGACAATGCCGCGCGAACACCCCACTCCCGAGGAGCGCTGTGGAACCAGCCCCGAATCAAGCAAACGAAGCGCACCCTGGCGCTCGGCCGGCCACCAGCGACCTTACCTACGTCATTTTCCGGCTCCACCGCGCCCTGTCACGCGCCGTGGAATCCATAGCGCTCCGCAACCGCCTGACGATGCCCGAGATGGTCACCTGCCTTGTACTTGCAGAAGGGCGGCCCCTCTCTAACGCACAGTTGGCGCGGCGCACGTTCGTTACCTCGCAGGCGTGCCATGAGGTAGTGGGCTCACTACTGTCCCGGGGGTTGGTAGACCGCGAGAACCACCAGACAAACAAGCGGATCCGCTTGGTCTTCCTCACCGAGCTGGGCTGGTCCGTGATGCAGGCCTGCCGCGCCGAACTCGATGACATCGAGCAGCGGATCCTGGCCAACCACTCCCCCACAGAGCGCCAGGCCCTCCTGCCCTCGCTGCTGCTCGCCGCCGAAACGCTGGCCGGAGGTTACTTCGGCGACGAAGCTGCCGAATCTGAGGCGCTCGAACTGCGCGGCAGGCTTAAGGGTCCCGCCTAGCCACGAGGGGCGGTGCCGCGTCCCCCGGAACGGCAGACAATGATCCACACGGCAACAGCGCTGGCCACGCAGGCCAGCGATCCCACAAGGAAAGGGGCGCGGCCGCTGGCAGAGTCGATCAGGGCTCCGGAGATGAGGGCACCAAAAGGAATCGATCCGAACGTCCCCATGGTCACAAAGGACATCATGCGCCCGATTGCAGCTGGCGGGACCAGGCTCTGTGCAGAGGCGTTTAGAGTTGCCTGGAACAGACCAATCCCCAGCCCCAGAACCGGGGCAAGGGCCAGGAACCACGCCAAGCTGGGCGCCAGGGCATTGGCGGCAAGGGCAACGCCGAAAATAACGCAGACCGGCGCCAGAGTGCGGAAGGACAACGATCGTAGCCTGGCCAGGAAAAAGGCTCCCACCACGGCGCCGACAGCGTTCAGCGCATGGGCCGCGCCCAGCTGTTCGGCACCGCCGCCAAGGGTCTCCGTCACCAGCGCGGTGATTACCACGTTCATGTTCATGGCCGTCACGGTCACCACCACGTTGACCAGCAGCAACGCCAGAAGTAACGGGAATACGGGCAGCTTCCGCAGCAGGATCTTCTCCCCTCCGCGGCGGGAAGACTGCCGCCCGTGAAGGTCGGCCGGCCGAATGAGCAGCACCGCGATCACCACCGCGGCATAGGAAACCGCGTTAATGGCCAAGCAGGGCACGGGCCCGAAAGCGGCAAAGGACAGGCCTGCGAGCCCAGGGCCGATCGAACGGCCCGCCGAGACATAGACGCTGGTCATCACGGTGCCGACCTTAAGAAGTTTCGGGCCCACCATCTCATAAACAAACGCCTGGGCGGCAATACGCTCAACACCTTGGAAAGACCCCGCAAGAACCAGCCAGCCCAACAGCCACGGCAAGCTCAGCTCAGACTGTCCCAGCACTGCTATCAGCCCGACGGAGACCGCCACGCTCCCCCCGGAGGTGACGAGCAGAATCCGCCGGATCGGAATGGTGTCGGCCAGCCGGCCAGCAAGCGGGGCCAGCAGGAACACCGGAGCGAACTGGGACATAGTGACCCATGCCAGCGCGGTGGCGCTACCGGTCGCCTGCAGGACCACCAGGGAGATGGCGAGGTTCTGGAACCAGGATCCCGTGTTCGAGACCAGTTGGCCTGCGAAGTACAGGCGATACGAGCGGCTTGAGAACGGGCCAAAAGACGCCCCCCGCCGCGCCGCGGAACTCACCCGCGACGGTCAGCGGCGGTCCACGCCGCCCAACGCCCGGGGATTTCACCGCACAACGCCTCGGCCTCTGCCTCCAACAGGAACCCCTCCTTGATGCTTGCCTCGATTGCGTCACTGAAGGCAAGGCCGTACTCGGATTCAGTGGCATACAGGCCAGTCACAGTTGCAGCGGGCAGCGGATTCATGTGCCCCACCAGCCTGGCCACACGGACGGGATCGCTGAGAGGCGTCCACTCCGGCGCCAGACAGTAGCCGGGTGCCGGCGTGCTGTGCGGGACATAGCGCTGGAGCGGCGCCTCGGTCCACGGCGTGCGGATCCCGCCCAGAACATTGCCGAGGCCGTCACGCGCCAGCTCGACCGTCCGCCCCTCCGGAACTCCGGCAGGGGTAAACCGCCGTCCTGCCGGCGGTTCGATTCCGTCGCGCGCCCAGCGGTCAAGGTGTTCGTAGAGTGCCCTGTTGTAGTAGTCCATGCGCGCATCGGACGGTGTCTCCACGATGCGGCGCTCAGGCACATCAAGTCCGGCTGCCCGGAACTGGGTGAAATTGGTGAGGATCGTGGCGTCGAGGTTGGCATGGGAGGTGCCGGCGATGGAATAGAAACGGTAGAGGTCCTCCGCCGTGTCGGAGTCCTGCCTCATGACGGGCATGTGGGTTTCCGACTCGAATTCGCTGAGCACCTCGAACACCGGAACGGGCGCCCCGGAGACAATGCGCCGTGGGTGTTCGAGCGGCAGCGGCTCCGAACCCGCCGACAGCAGCGGGTAGCCTGCGGTGGCAGCAGCCCCGGAGGAGATCCCGATCAGGACGCTGGAGATACTCGGTGTGCCATCCGCGATCGTGTAGTCGCTGATGAACCCCTCCTGGACGTAAAGGCGGCTGATGCTGCCTGTCGCCGACCACCCGGAGAGCGTAATGCGGTCCGCGACGACGTCAAACCGGCCTTCGCGCAGAGCCACCGACACTTGTCCAAGCAGATCGTAGACGAGACCCGCCACCGGCACCGACAAGCGGTGATAACGGTCCGGAAAGTATTGGGTAATCAGTCCGGCGCAGGTCGCATCCTGCGTGACACCGACCCAGGTGTGGCCATTGCGCACAATCCAGTCATGGATCGAGCGCCAGGTGTTGGCGCGGTCCAGGTTCGGGTGCAGGGGTTCAAGCTGCACCAGCCCGCTGCCCGCCGCCGGATCGGCCGGCCGCCGGACCAAAACCCTGGTCACGTAGGGGTGGGAAGCCATTGCCACGCGGTTGAAGTGCCCGTCGTAGCCCCATTCCGTGGCGGTTCCGCTGACGAGGAACTCTTCCTCCACGTAGCCCGAAGCGGCCAACTCAACCCCGACGGCCGCGCCGCTGGAGAAAGCGGCGCCCAAGGCCTCCCCCGGACCCGAAATCCGCTCTACGGCCAACTGGGTATCAATCATGACAATCTCCTTCGATTCTCGACCAGCCCTTGCATTGTTATCAAGCTACCTGATAACTTCTCGTGTGTCACCCATCACACCGGAGGCCCGCCCCGGCACGTGATAATCATTCGTTCGCTGGTTGACCAGCAGTCCCGAGGAGTATCAATGAAGAAGTCCCGGAACGGTTTCAAGGCATCACTTTTAGTACTGACCTGCAGCCTCGCCCTGTCCCTTTCGGCCTGCGGGGGCGGGGGAAGCGCCGCAGGCAACGGGAGCGGCGTGGAGCTCGCTGAATCCGGCCGGGGAGCCGAACTGCGCATGCAGTTCACCGGCCCGCCGACCAGCCTGAATCCCGCCTTGGCGGGAACCGGCGGCTCCACCGCGTTCGTCTCCCTGGCCTACGACCCATTGATCTTCATGGACTCGAAGGGCGAATTCGTCCCCGCCCTAGCCACGGCCTGGCGCTACGTCGGTGACGCCAACACGGCGTTCGAGCTGACCATCCGTGATGGCGTGACGTTTGCCGACGGCTCCGCGCTGACGCCGGAAGCGGTCAAGGCCTCGATGGATTACTTCCTCAAGAATGCCGGGCCAAAGGCGCTGAAGGTCGGTCCGATCGAGAGCATCGAGGCTTCCGGGAAAACCGTGACCCTGAAGTATTCCTCCCCGTTCCCCGAGGCCGAAGCCACTTTTACCCAGGAATGGATGTTCGGCAACATCATCAGTCCTGCCGGTCTCGCCAACCCGGCGTCGCTCCTCGTGGAGACAAAGGGAACCGGTCAGTACCAGCTCTCCGGCGGCGAAACTGTAGCCGATTCCAAATACGTCTACGACCGCAACGAAAAATACTGGCTCCCCGAGGCCCAGCAGTTTGAGAAAGTATCCATCTCCGTCATAGGGGATCCCAATGCCGTGATCTCGGCAATCACCACCAACCAGGTTGATTACGCCTCCGGTTCCGCTTCCACCTTGGAGGCCGCAAAGGCCGCGAACCTTGAGATCGGCAGCACGCCATTCTTCAACTGGTCCCTCTATCTGGCTGACAAGAAGGGGACGATCAACCCGGCCCTGACCGATGAGCGTGTCCGGAGAGCCATTGGCCTGGCGATCAACCGCGAGGCGATCGCCAATGCCGTTGGTCCTGAGGTTTCGGAGGCCAACGGCCAGATCATGAACAAGGGCACCCGAGGCTACGTCGACGGCCTGGGCTTCGACTATGACCCGGCGGAGGCCAAAAACCTGCTCGCAGAGGCCGGTTACCCCAACGGCTTCAAGCTCACCATCCTGACGCAGAACACCATTGACAACCAGACCATCCGTTCACAGGCGATCGCCGACAACCTCAAGCAGATCGGCATCGATGTGAACCTTGAGGTCATCACCACGGGCATCGCCAACTTCACGAGCGAAGCACTGTCCAAGAAGTATGAGGCGGTCATCTTCCCCCTCACCGGCACTTCCACCGGTTCAGCCCACAAGGACATGCTGCAGGGCGGTAACCGGAACCCCTTCCAGATCGTGGAGCCTGAAATCGACGCTCTGTACAAAAAGTCATTGCTCGCCGCGAGCACCGATGAACGAACCGAAATCTTCGAGGAAATGAGCCGCGAGTACTACGAGCAGGCGTTCGTCATCCCCGTTTTCACGGCCAAGAACCTGAAGTACGTCGGCCCCGGCCTGACCAACGTGAACTCCTCAGCACTAAACCCCACGGATGTTCCCACCGGTCCCGGCGCGGAATACTCCTGGCAGCCGAAGAAGTAGCGGAGGCCGGTCCATGTTTGGCTTTGTCCTCAGACGGTTCGCTATCTCTATACCTATGATCGTGATCGTTTCGATGGTCATGTTCGTGCTCTCCTCGATCGTGCCGGGAGACCAGGCAGCCACGATCCTGGGCGAAGACGCCACCCCGGAGGCCGTCGCGAGGCTCCGCGAGCAGCTGGGTTTGAATATGCCGCTGTACCAGCAGTACGCCAACTGGGCCGGCAACGCACTCCAAGGCGATCTGGGCAATTCGATCTACAGCGGTCAGTCCGTGGTCGACATCCTCGGGGACCGTCTGCCCGTGACCGTCTCCCTCATGGCAGTCTCCACCCTGGTGATAGCGATCGTCGGAGCCAGCCTCGGGCTGCTGTCCGCCATCAAGGGCGGCTGGCTTGGCCGCTTTTTGGACGCGCTGAGCCTCGTGGGGCTTGCCGTGCCCAGCTTCGCGGTGGCGGTCCTGTTTGTCTCCGTCTTCGCTGTGGGACTGCGAATTTTCCCGGCCACAGGGTACGCCCCGCTGGAACGCGGGGTAGGCCCGTGGCTGATGGCACTCGTGTTGCCGGTGGCGGCGATGAGCCTGTCGGGCACCACCCTTGTGGCCAAGCAGATGCGTGACTCAGCCCTGGACATCCTGGCCCGCGATTCCATCCGCGTGCTGCGCGCCAACGGCATCAGCGAGACGTCAATCCTCTACCGCCATGTGCTGAAGAATGCCGCCATCCCCGCCACCACCATCGTGGGGATCGGCGCCATCGGAGCCCTGACGGGAGCCGTGTTCGTGGAAAACGTCTTCGTGCTGCCGGGCATGGGCTCGCTGGCCACGGCCTCCACGCTGAACCACGATCTGCCGGTCCTGCTCGGCCTTTCGGTGTACTTCACGTTGGTCGTGCTGTGCATCAACCTCATCGTCGACCTTGTCTATGGCTTCCTGAACCCGAAAGTGCGTCTCTCATGAGCGAAACCACCACCGTGCGCACCGATGCAGCGGAGACGACCGTCGTCGTCGAACTCCCCGCAAGGCCGCCGTCCACACTGCGCCGCGTTACGCGGGACTTCCTGCGGAAGCCGCTGGGTGTCGCTTCAGCGGCGTTTGTCCTGGTGATGATCGCAGCGTCCATCCTTGCGCCGTGGATCTCTCCCGCCGATCCGCTTCAGCAGAACCTGATGTCAGTCAAGGCCGGCCCCTCGGCAGAGTTCCCGCTTGGCACTGACTCGCTGGGGCGCGACGTGCTCAGCAGGCTCCTCCACGGCGGCGCCGAATCCATCTTCGGGGTCCTGCAGGCCGTGTTGACCGCACTCTGCATCGGCATTCCGCTCGGCGTGGCCACCGGCTTCCTTGGCGGCCGGTTCGACAAGATCCTGATGCGGGCCATCGACATCAAGATGGCCATCCCGGGCATCATCGTCACCCTGTCGGTCCTTGCAATCTTCAATAACTCCATGACCGCAGCCATGATCACGTTCGGTGCGCTGGCGTCCGGCAACATCATCCGCGTCATCAGATCTACAGTGCTGGGTGTGCGCGAGGAACTCTATGTCGACGCCGCCCGTGTGATCGGGCTTGGCTCTGCGGCCATCATCTTCCGCCACATCCTGCCCCGCACCGTCGGCGTCATCATTGTCCAGACAGCCATGCTCGCCTCCATCGCCCTCGGCGTGCAGACCGGCTTGGCGTTCCTCGGCTTCGGCCCGCCGCCACCGGCCCCCACGTGGGGCGGCATGGTCTCCGAAGCCTCAGGGCTCCTGCGCCAGCACCCGTGGATGATGGTTCCCACCGCCGGCCTGATCACTATTGCCACACTGGCGCTCGGCCTGCTGGGGGACGCCGTGCGCGACGTTAACTCCGAGCGTTTGGGCCGCCCGAAGGGCTCCGGCCGCCGCCGTGCCGTAATTGACGCGGGACCGGCCGAAGAGCCGGCGCCGGCCGCCCTGCTCTCCGTTCGGGGACTGACCATTGCTTTCGACGACGGCGAGAAGGAAACCGTCGTCGTCCAGGGCGCAAGCTTCGATATCCACTCGGGCGAGACTGTTGGCTTGGTGGGCGAGTCCGGATCGGGCAAAACCGTCACAGCGCTGGCACTGCTTGGCCTTCTTGGTGATACCGGCCGGATCGTCTCAGGATCCATCCACTACCGCGGCACGGACATTTCGTCTTACACCCAGTCCCAGTACGGGGCCCTGCGCGGCAAGGAAATGGCCCTGATCTCCCAGGAGCCGATGGTCGCGCTGGATCCGGCGTTCCGTGTCGGCTGGCAGCTCGCCGAAGTTGTCATGACCCACCGCGGTTGCTCCCGCAAGCAGGCACGCGCTCACGTGCTGGATCTCCTGGCGGCTGTGAAGCTGCCGGACCCCGCGAAGGTGGCGGGTCTCTACCCCCACCAGATCTCCGGCGGTATGGCACAGCGAATCGTGATCGCCATGGCACTGGCCGGCGAACCTAAGCTCCTGATCGCCGACGAACCCACAACTGCGCTGGACGTGACGGTGCAGGCTGAAATCCTGGATCTACTGCACGGACTGCAACGCGAGCGCGAACTTGCGGTTCTCTTTGTCACGCACGATTGGGCAGTGGTGGCGGACATCTGCTCCCGGGCAGTAGTGATGTACGCCGGTGAGGTGGTGGAAAAAGCCACCGTGCAACAGATGTTCGACCGTCCATTGCACCCGTACACGCAGGGACTGCTCGATTCCAGCCCGCACCTCGCTGTCAAGGGACAACCCCTTCCCACCATCGGCGGCATCGTCCCGCCGCCCTCCCAGTGGCCCGTGGGATGCCACTTCAGCACCCGCTGCCCGCTCGCGACGGAGGCATGCCGGGTCGGCGGAATCGCCGAGATCGAGCTCGGCGAAGGACGCACCAGCCGGTGCCTGCGCACCGCAGAACTCACGGAGGCACGCCCATGAGCACCACAACACGAACCAATGACGCTCCGCTCCTGGAGGTTACCGACCTGGTAGTGGATTACCGCAACGGCCGGCGCAGCTACCGCGCCGTGCGGGGCGTGTCCTTCAAGCTGGAACGCGGCCGCACTATGGGCCTGGTGGGGGAATCCGGTTCCGGCAAATCCACCATTGGCCGCGCGATCCTCGGATTGGCCCCGGTAACAGATGGCTCGGTCCGCTTCCGCGGCGACGAACTGGCCACCATGAAGCGTTCCCAGCGGCGGGCTCTGAGCGACCAGATCCAGGTGATCTTCCAGGACCCCTACAGCTCCCTGGACATCACCAAGACCATCGGCTACACCCTCGCCGAACCGCTCAATCACCACGAGCGGCTCACTCGGGAGCAAACCCACCAGCGCATCCGCGACATGGTGCGGCGCGTGGGGCTGCCCGAGGAGAGCATCCACCGGTATCCTGCCCAGTTCTCGGGCGGACAGCGCCAGCGTATCGCCATAGCCCGGGCCCTTATCGGAAACCCTACGTTCGTGGTGTGCGACGAGCCCGTCTCGGCACTGGACCTCTCCATCCAGGCTGAGGTCATGAACCTCCTCGCCGAACTGCAAAAGAGCATGGGCCTGGCTCTGCTGTTCATCTCTCATGACCTGTCCGTGGTGCGCCACATCTCCGACGACCTGGTGGTGCTTAAGGACGGCCTCGCCGTCGAGCAGGGCTCAGCCGAGGATATGTACGCGAATCCTTCACACCCCTACACCCAATCACTCTTGGCGGCCTCTCCCGTGCCCGATCCACAGGCCCAGGCTGAACGCCGCAGACTACGGCAGGCGGCCGCAGCCGGCAGCCACGCACCGACCCAAACCCCCACGCTCGAAAGGATCTAGCCATGCCCCTGATTACACTGAACGGCGCGGAACTGTACTACGAGGAACACGGCGAGGGAGACGAAGTTGTCATCTCTTCGGCCAACGGATTCCATCCCACCTACCCTGCGTCGCTGGCGCAGGCTCCGACGAACTACAAGGTCTATACGCTGCAGACACTCGGCTTTGGCCGCTCCGCGCGGCTGGACACGGCCCCGCCGCAGGGCTATCTCAACCGATGGGCCGAGGACGTTATCGCCCTCGCGGACCACCTCGGCGTGGACAAGTTCTCCTATACGGGCATCTCGCACGGCGGCGGAATCGGCTGGGTGATTGCCCACCGGTTCCCGCAGCGGCTCAAGGCGCTGCTGTCGGTAGTGGGAACTCCCCACCTGCGCTACGGCGTCACGGATTCCTCGGAGGGCCGGCGCAAGATCGTGGACAACCCCGGCAACTCCGATGTCATCCGTGAGGCTATGATGCAAATGGCCGGCCCCACCCCCGAAGGGCGCGAGGAACTCCGCGATGCCGTTTTGGAGCTGGCACTGGCCACGAAACTGGATCGGGATCCGAACGAGGCGCGCATCAACCAGGGCATGCCCTTCCCCGAGGCCAAAGACAACGATGCCCTGCGCACGGTGCTCTCCAGCATCGATGTCCCCGTGCTGATCCTCGGTGGAATGCGCGACGGCGTGATCCCGCCCGGGTCCTCGGTGCTTGCCGGGGCGGCGGTACGCCGGGCCAAAACGGTCCTCTTCGAGGACGAGGGGCACTGGATTGCGAAGGAGAGCCCCGAGCGCCTGGTCCGCGAGATCAAGCTGTTTATGGACGAACTGGACGGAACGGCGCTGCCTCCCCGCAACGAGGCGCTGAGCCTCGCCGGCGGCGAGGCCGGGACGGTATGAGCGCTGCAGCCTATACCATTCTCGCCGTCGGCGATCTGGTCCTCGACGAGGAGGAGGTGGGCCACTACTTCGACCCCACCCGCGAGATCATCCAGGCCGCCGACCTGGCTATCGCCCAGATCGAGGTGCCGCACACCACCTCCACTGAGTGCGCCAGCGTCGACATTCCTGCTCCGCCTGCACCCGTACAGAACGTCGCCGAGATCGCGCGGGCCGGGTTCACAGTGGCCACACTGGCAGGGAACCACATCTACGACTGCGGCCCCCAGGGCATCGCCGATACGATCGGGTTGGCTAACGCCGCAGGCATGCAGACCACCGGGGCGGGCGCTGACCTGGACGCCGCGAAAGTCCCGGTCATCACCCAGCTCGGCCCGTTGCGTGTGGGACTGCTGAACTACAACTGTGTGGGGCCGCGCGAATCGTGGGCCACGTCAAAAAAGGCTGGCTGCGCTTTCGTCAACGTCCTCACGCACTACGAGCTCGACAGTGCCAACCCAGGCGGACCGCCGTCGGTTTACTCGTTCGCCGAACCCAAAAGCCTTGAGGCATTCACGGCAGACGTCCGCGCCCTGGCGGCAGAGGTCGACGTCGTGATCGTGGCCCTGCATAAGGGCGTTGTGCACCTGCCGGCGGACATCGCGGCCTACGAGACGCAACTGGCGCACGCCGCGATCGACAACGGTGCGCACGCGGTGATCGCCCACCACGCCCACATCATGCGGGGAATAGAGTTCTACCGCGGAGCCCCGGTTTTCCACGGATTGGGCAACTTTGTCACCGTGACCAATGCCCTCAACGTTTCCGGGGATAATTCGCCGGAGCGCCTCGCCTGGGCAAAGCGCCGCAAAAAGCTCTTCGGCTTCGAATCCGACGCAACCATGCCGAACTATGCCTTCCACCCGGAGAGCAGGAACACGGCAATGGCGCTGATGGAGCTCGACGAAGACGGCGGGCTGTCGGCGTCGTTCATCCCTTGTTGGATCGACCAGTCGGCAGCGCCCCGGCCGCTGAGCGATGAAGCCTCGGCTGCCCCTGTGCTCGCCTACGTGGAAGCGATCAGCCGGGAGGCCGGATTTGACACTCACTTCACCTGGGACACGGACCGCGTCAGGGTCTCCGCGCCCGCTTAACCCGGCACTTCATCGCCTCGTCATTACTGAACGGAATCACATGAACGCCAAACCACTGGACGGAACCATCGTCCTGGACCTGACCACCGCACTTTCCGGCCCCTACGCCACGATGCTCCTGGCCTCCCTTGGAGCCCGGGTGATTAAGATCGAGAATCCCCAAACCGGCGGGGATTCGTCGCGCAACAATGCGCCGTACGTGACCAAGGAGGGCATCTCGCTGCAGCGTTCGAGCTCCGAGGACATGTCCCTGTCCATGATGCTGCGGGGGCGCAACAAGGAGAGCGTGCTGCTGGACCTGAAATCCGGCACCGGCCGCGAGGTGTTCCTTGAACTGGCCTCACAGGCGCACGTCGTCGTCGAGAACTACAGTCCGGGCGTGACCCGGCGGCTGGGGATCGACTACGACGCCGTCAGCGCGGTCAACCCGCGGATCATCTACACCTCGATCACAGGCTTCGGGACGGCCGGCGGCACCGACGGCCTCAAAGCGATGGATGCGATCATCCAGGCGATGAGCGGCGTGATGTTCACCGCCGGGGAGGAAGGGCAGGACCCCGTCCGATTTGGCCTGCCGATGGGCGACCTGATCGCTCCGCTGTACGCGGTAATCGGGACGCTGGCAGCGCAGCGGCACCTGGACCTGACAGGCGAAGGCCAGTTCGTGGACGTGTCGATGCTCGGTTCGCTCACTTCCCTCGTGGCGATCGAACCGTTCGAAACCCTCGAAGCCCTGGGAATTCCGCAGCGAACAGGTTCCCACGTCCCGCGGCTGGCGCCGTTCGGCACATTCGCGACCCGAAACGGCTTCTTTGCACTGAGCGCCCCGACCGATCCGATGGCGCGCAGCGTTTTTGCCGGGATCGGGATGGCCGAACTCGGAGCGGACCCGCGGTTCTCCACCCGCGACGGCCGCGTATCCCATTCCTCGCAGCTGCACGGAATAATCCAGGACTGGGCGGCCGGTCTGGACAACCACGACGCCGTCACCCGCCTCGCCGCCGCCGGCGCCCCAGTGGCGCCTGTAAGGCAGCCGGCCGAAGCCATCCGCGACGCCCAGGTCCTTGCCCGCGGCGAGGTAGTTCCGCTGATAGGCAAGGCCGGCGCCGAGGGCACCATCTACGCTTCCGGGGTCCCGATCCAGATGTCGCGCGTGACCACGACGCTCGACAACCCGGCACATGCGCTGGGTGCGGACACAGAATCCGTGCTTGGCGGCATGCTGGGCTACACGCCTGAGCGGATCGCCACGATCACAGGCAGGGCACTATCTTCCACCGGAAGGCTATCGGACTAATCGCAGAACGCGTACGATCGTCCTTCATGGGAATACAATCAGCACCGGCTGTTCGGCCCGGCCCGGAGACAGCTCAACGCTTTCTGGAGGACGTCCGCGCTGCCGTCACCGAGGGGCCTCGCCCGCGGCAGATCCTGCTGACCCTCCTTGCCGATTACTGGCTGTCCCCTGATGCGCAGGCGCCGTCGGGAGCTCTTGTTGAGCTGCTTGCCGACTTCAACATCCCTGCATCAGGTGCCCGCACCTTGCTGGGCCGCCTCTGCAGGGACGAGCGCATCCAGCTGACAAAAATCGGCCGGCGGACCTTTTACAGCCTGTCCCCCTGGCTGAGGCAGCGGCTTGTCTCCCGCCTTGAACAGATGAACCAGTTCGGCCAGGAGGACACCCCTTTCACCGGGCTATGGACCTGCGTTGCATTCTCCATTCCCGAGGAGAACCGGGGCGATCGGCACAAGCTGAGGGCGGGCCTGTCATGGCTCGGATTTTCACCCCTCTACGACGGCTTCTGGATTACCCCCCGCCCCATGGCCGCCGAGGCCAGGAACCTGATCGTAAAACTCGGCGTGCTCGCTGCCACTGTATTTCAGGGGTCACTCACAGGCGACGGCAAGGAGTACGGAGCGCCAACCGACGCGTGGGATCTTGGCCACGTGGCCGCTCTTTACCGTAATTTCCTGAGTGACACGGAGCCCCTCGCCAACGCCTCCACCCTTAGTTCGATCGCGCCCGTGGAGGCGCTCATTTTGAGGACGGAACTGATCAACGTTTGGCGCGCTTTCCCCAACATAGACCCCGATCTGCCCCTGGATTTGCTGCCTCAAGACTGGCCGCGGACCAGGGCGCGGGAAGTCTTCCAACAGCTCTACGGCGGCCTCGCCCAACCCGCGCTCGCCCACGTGAAAGCCGTGGTCGCGGCGCACGCACCGGAATACGTGGACCAGGTCCAGTCCCATCTCACCGGTACGGTGACCGGGGCAGCCCCCCGGTGAGCCAATTCACAGAAAAGCCAAAGTTATGATTCAAAATCGTTGACGTTCGTCACGGATGAGAATACTGTTGGAGTTATCAAAGCGGCCGCTTGCCAACGAAGGCAGGCACGGGCTGAACTTTTTCCAGTGAGGGTTCTCATGAAAATTCCTGCTCCTTACAGGGTCGCCGCCGTCGCAGCTGGCGCCTTTCTAGCACTCACCGCCTGCGCCGGCCCTTCAGGGCAGGCCACCCAAACCACAGAAGCTTCCGGCGGCGTCAACAAATCCGCGAAACTCTACGATTCCCTTCCGCAGTCCATCAAGGACAAGGGCGAAATCGTCTTCGCCGGAGATTCCCACCCTCCGTACCGCTCTGTCGGCCCCGACGGCAAAACAGTCACAGGAATTGATCCGGACATCCAGAAGGCCCTGAGCGAATCACTCGGTGTCCCTGCCAGGATCGAAATCACCGAAGGCCTTCCCCAGATGCTGACCGGCATGAAGAGCGGCCGGTATGACGCGTTCAATGGACCGGTCAAGGCGACCCCGGAACGGCTTAAGGAATTCGACGGCGTAAGCTGGCTGAGCAGCCGGACCTCCTACGTCATTCCCACTACCAACGGCATTGATGCCCAGGGGACTGACGGCCTGTGCGGCACTACTACCGCCGGCGTCAAGGGCTCCATCACCGAGGAGCAGACCGCGAAGCTCAGCAAGTGGTGCGAGGACAATGGCAAGGCGCCGGTCACCTTCCTCGGCCTGGCAGACACCAACGCCACCATCCTCGCCGTGAAGTCGCAGCGCGCGCAGAGCGCGGCCACCACCCAGACTGGCGCGATCGACCTGATGACTCAGGAGAAGGACAAGTGGCGCTACGTCAGCCAGACCGACGAGCAGGGTGCAGGCGTGGACCAGCTGGTCATCCTGGCCCCGAAGTCCAGCGGCCTGGGACCGGTCCTCGAGAAGGCCTTCGTCGAGATCTTCGAGAACGGCACGTACAAGAAAATCGTCGACCAATGGGGCCTTGACGACGTCGCCGTAGACGCTCCGGTGCTGAACCCGGGCGCTTCCTAAGAAGGCAGGCATGACAATGAGCCGATCAACCAGTCCGGTCCTCCAGCCTATGGGACAGCCCGCAATCGACGTCGCAAACAGCGTTCCCCGTTTTCAGCCCTGGCGCTGGGTACTTTCAGCAGTTCTCCTGGTCATCGGGGTCCAGCTCGCCTACTTCCTCGTGACCAACCCCAACTTCGGCTGGGATGTCGTGTGGGAATACCTCTTCTTCCCCACGGTCCTGAACGGCCTCTGGATGTCCGTGCTCCTGGCGGTCATTGCCATGGTGGCCGGCACGCTGCTGGGCGTGGTCCTGGCCACCGCCCAGCTGAGCGACTTTGGTCCGGCCCGCTGGGCCAGCCGCCTGTACATTGGCATCTTCCGGGCGGTCCCGCCCCTGGTCCAGCTGATTTTCTGGTTCAACCTTGGCTTCCTGGTGCCCAACATTGGGATCGGAATCCCTTTCGGCCCCGAACTTGTGTCCTGGCCCACCAACTCGGTCATCACACCGCTGTCCGCAGCAATCATCGGGCTGAGCCTGCACGAAGGTGCGTACATGTCCGAAATCATCCGCTCGGGCATCACGTCCGTGGATCAGGGCCAACGTGATGCAGCGAAAGCGGCAGGCTTCACGCCCTGGCAGACATTCACACGGATCATCATGCCGCAGGCGATGCGGGTCATTCTGCCGCCCTTCGGCAATCAGTTCATCGCCACCCTGAAGGGCACGTCGCTGGTGAGTGTCATTGCCATGACCGACCTGCTGTTCTCGGTACAGACCATCGCTGACCGCACGTACCAGGTCATCCCCATGCTGCTGGTTGCCTGCATCTGGTACCTGGTGGCGGTTTCTGTCCTGACCTTCTTCCAGAAGAAGCTGGAGCGCCGGTACGGCCGCGGCTATGACGCAATGAAAACACCTGCAGGAAAACTCAAATTTCTTGGCCTCGGAGGCGGGATCTGATGACTGAAACAACAACCGGCAACAGCCCGGTCCTCCGCGTGGAGAACCTGCGCAAATCGTTCGGCGATCACAAAGCACTGGACGGAATCGATTTCGAAGTCCAGGACGGCGAGGTTGTGGTGGTTATTGGACCCTCGGGCTCCGGTAAATCCACGCTGGTGCGCTGCATCCACCAGCTCCAGAGCATCGACGGCGGTGCCATGTACCTGGACGGGGAACTCCTGGGGTACGAGCTGCACGGCGGACGTCCGCGTCCTCTGAGCGAGAAGAGCATTGCCGGCCAGCGGCGCCGGATCGGCATGGTTTTCCAGCAGTTCAACCTTTTCCCGCACTGGACGGTGCTGGAAAACATCACCGGCGCCAGCCGGATCGTTCACGGCAACACCTCCGCAGAGGCGGAGGAACGCGCCCGCTACCTGCTGGAGAAGGTGGGCCTGGCCGCGAAAGCCGATGCCCACCCACGCGAGCTGTCCGGTGGACAGCAGCAACGCGTCGCCATCTGCAGGGCACTCGCACCGCGTCCCCGGATCATGCTCTTTGACGAGCCGACGAGCGCGCTCGACCCGGAACTCGTTGACGAGGTCCTGTCTGTATTGCGGGACCTTACCTCTCTGGGAATGACCATGGTGGTGGTGACCCACGAGATGGAGTTCGCCCGGCAGATGGCCGACCGCGTGGTGTTCATGGATAACGGCAAGATCGTGGAGCAGGGACCGCCGGAGGAACTCTTCGGCCACCCGAAGACTGAACGGCTGCGCTCCTTCCTCTCCCGGTTCAACGCCCGCTCCACCAACTCCGGCTCCCCCACCGCTCCCACCGAAGGGGTCACAGCGTGACGATCTCCATCGCCGCCGTCGGGGATCTTGTCCTGGACGAGCCCGATCCTGCGTTCTTCCTCGCGCCCTCGGCAGCCGTCATCACCAAAGCGGATATTGCCATCGGGCACATCGAAGTGCCGCACTCCCACACAACTGTCCAGGCCAGCACTGACGTCCCGGCGCCGGCCGCGGATCCCGCTGCCCTGAAGGACGTCGCCGCAGCCGGCTTTGATGTGGTCACCCTCGCCGGGAATCACATTTACGACGCCGGTCCCGAAGGACTGCTGGACACCATCGCCTTCAGCCGCGACGCCGGTCTCCTCACTGCCGGCGCAGGCGCCAACCTGGCGGATGCCCGCAAACCGGCCGTCATCACCAAAGACGGCACCACAGTTGGAATCCTCAGCTTCAACTGCGTCGGACCGCGGGATTCCTGGGCTGCTTCGCAGAAAGCAGGCGCGGCCTACGTCAAAGTACTGACCCACTACGAACTTGATTCCGCAACGCCCGGCGGGCCGCCTACCATCTACACATTTACGGCACCTGACAGCCTCCGGAGCATGCAGGACGATATCCGCAAGCTGAAGGCAGAAGTGGACCTGGTGGTGGTTGCCCTTCACAAGGGCATCGGCCACACCCCGGCCGTCCTGGCCGACTACGAAATTCCGCTGTCCCACGCTGCGGTGGATGCCGGCGCAGACGTTGTGATCGGGCACCATGCGCACATCATGCGCGGCATCGAAATGTATCGGGGCGTGCCGATCTTCCATGGGCTGGGCAACTTTGTCACAGTCACGCAGGCCTTGAACGCGGATGGCGAATCCGCCGAACGTGCAGAGTGGGCGGCCCGCAGGGTCAAGATGTTCGGTTTCGCTCCGGACCCCGGCATGCCCACCTACCCTTTTCACCCGGAAAGCCGCAACACCGCCATAGCCGTGTGCACTTTTGACGGGCGCCGCCTGGTGTCCGCCGGGTTTGTGCCGTGCTGGATTGACGACGATGCCCGCCCGGTCCCCCACGGCCCGACCGAAACCGGCGAGCGCGTTCTGGCCTACATCACCGATATCAGCCGGAGTGCCGGCTTTTCGACAACTTTTACGTGGGACGGCGAGCATGTGCTCGTACAGGCCCATCCCGATCAGGAGAACCACCATGTCTAGCCGCCCCCTTGACGGTCTGACCGTCATTGACCTCACCACTGCCCTTGCCGGCCCGTACGCCACTCTCCTGCTCGCGGGCCTCGGTGCCCGCGTCCTCAAGGTGGAGAATCCGGGTACAGGCGGCGACGCTGCCCGCAACAACTCCCCGTACCTGGGCCGCGAAGGCCTGAACGTCCAGCGGCGCTCGGAAGACGACATGTCCATTTCCATCCTCTCCCGGGCGCGGAACAAGGAGAGCATCACCATCGACCTGAAGGATCCCCGTGGCCGCGAAGTCCTGCTCGATCTGGCCAAGACGGCAGACATCGTGGTGGAAAACTTCAGCGCCGGCGTGACCAAGCGGCTCGGCATTTCCTACGACGACCTCCGCGAAATCAACCCCGCTCTGATCTACACCTCCATCAGCGGCTTCGGGTCCAACCAGACCGGCGGCACGGGCAAGGCGATGGACACCATCATTCAGGCGCTCAGCGGCGTGATGATGACTGCCGGTGAGCCCGGCGGAAATCCCGTCCGCTTCGGCCTCCCGGTGGGTGACCTGGTGGCACCCCTCTTCGCCGTCATTGGGACCCTTGGCGCGGTGGTCCAGCGGCAATCCACAGGCCAGGGCCAGTATATTGATGTCTCGATGCTGGGTTCGCTGACCTCCCTGCTGGCCGCCGAGCCTTTCGATGCTTTCGAGAAGATCGGCTTGCCCACCCGCACCGGTGAGATGGTTCCCCGGCTTGCCCCCTTTGGGACCTTCGAGTCCCAGGACGGCTGGTTCGCACTCTGCGCACCCACGGACAAGTTCGCCCACGGCGTTCTGGCGGCCATCGGGCGTCCGGAACTGGCTACCGATCCAAGGTTTGCCAAGCGCGACGGCCGGGTCCAGAACGCCGACGAACTCCACGCCATGATCGGGGAATGGTCAAAGGCCCTCCCCCTGGACGAGGTCCTTGCACAGCTGGAAGCGGCGGGAGCCCCGGCAGCCGAGGTCCGGTCTCCTGCGGCAGCGGTCCAGGACCAGCGGGTCCTTGACCGAGGCGAAGTAGTACGCCTGAAGCACCCCGAGGCCGGCACTGAGAGCGAGCTGGTGGGGCCCGGCATGCCGTTCCTGATGTCCGGTGCCGAGACCACACTGGACAAGCCTGCCCCGCGCCTTGGCCAGCACACGCAGGACATCCTGAGCCGGTTCCTCGGATACTCCGACACCAAAATCGACGAACTCAAGCGCAGCGGCGTCCTGTGACCGGCGTCCGGCGGCAAAGCATTCTGGACGACTTCGCCGAGCACTATCCACTGCGGGTGGCCCGGGCCAGTAAGCGGGCCGGGCAAGGAACCGCCGTCGTCGGATTTGTGGGTGCCGATGTCCCCCGCGAACTCATCGCCGCCGCGGGCGCGCTGCCGCTCCGGCTCCACAGCCAGACCGGCCCGTCATCCGATGAAGCGGTGCAACTCCTCGGCGAGGCGACCGATCACGCGGCGCATTCGATCCTGACCCAGATTCTCGCGAAAGAGCTGGACTTCTTGTCCGGGATCATGATCTCCAGGGACTGCGAAGCTTCGCTGCAGCTTTTCTACGTGCTGCGCGAGTTGGCCGCCCGCCGCCCCGGGATGCCGCCGGTCCACCTGATTGACCTTTTGCACCTTTCCCGGGAATCAACGGCCCTGTACAACCGGCGCCAAGTCGCTGCGTGTGCCGAAACGCTGTCCCAGTGGACGGGAGCGTCGCCGGATCCTGCTTCGCTGGCGGCCTCGGTCGCGAGCTTCCAAGTGCTGCGCGGACACCTGGCATCCGTCCAGTCGCTCCGTCAATCAGGCCTGTTGTCCGGAACTGCCGGCCTCCACGTGGCTGCGGCTGCAGAATCGCTGCCGCCTTCGGAAGCGGCCCAATGGGTGGCAGAACTGGTGGGGACTTTTTCAGCTACGGCCACGGGCGGGGACTCTGCTCTACGTCTGTTTTTCTTTGGCAGCGCCCAGGATCAGGACGTCCTATACCGCGCCATTGAGGACTTGGGAGTCCGGATCATCGGCGAAGACCACGACTGGGGTCTACTTGCAGCCCCTGCTCCGGTTGCCGTCACGGCTGGAGCCAGCTATGAGGAACTTCTGGCCCGCCTGGCCGAGTCTTACCATTACCGAAGCCCCGCGGCGGCTATTTCCCCGTTGGCTGTCCATGCCCGGTGGGGCGCTGATCAGGCTGTATCCTGCGGCGCCGAGGCCGTCTTTTGCCTGACCCGCAGATTCGACGACGCGCCTGCCTGGGACTACCCGAAACTAGCCGAATACCTCCAGGACCGGGGCATACCGTCGGTCCTGCTGAGCCGCCAGCCCTTTGAACCGGAACCGGCGGTCCTGCGGGAATCGCTGGAACCCCTGTTGAGCACCGTATCGCCCGGGAGGCGTTGATGAACACCAAAAGACTGGAATCCGCCACCAGGGCATCGGCCTACCAAAAAGCCTGGTTCGCGGGCCTGCAGGAATCGGTCGGCTCGGGGGCGCCCCTTGCCCTTGTCAACGCCGATGCGCCGCAGGAGATCCTCAGGTCCATGGGCATTCAGTATGTGGTCAATCAATGGTGGGCCTCGGTGGTCTCGGCCAAGAGGCTTGCCGACCGGAGCCTTGATGCCCTGCGGGGCCGTGGCTTCCCGGATTACTCCCGCCAGTACGACGCCGTGTCTTTCGGCGCCTCGCATCTTCCGCCGGGCGTGGCACCGTGGGGCGGGCTGCCCACACCTGACTTCGTCATCGCTGAAAACAGCAGCGACTCCGCGCGGAAGGTCTTCGACCTTTGGGCCGAATCAGGAAAGACCAAGTTCTTTCCCTTCGAGCGCTCATCGGCGGTCCAGGCTCCCGAGCAGTGGTGGGAGCTGGTGCCGAGGAACTGGGAAGAAGCATTCGGTCCTGACCGCCTGGACCTGATGACCGACGAAAACTGGCAGCTCGTGAAATTCCTCGAGCAGAATACCGGACTTACATTTGACCTGGCCAAACTTTCAGACGTCATGGACCTCGTCAACGAGCAGGCCGAGTGGAACCGAAAGACCCGGGACCTCCTGGCGGCAACGCGTCCGGCACCCATCGGCGTCCACGACATCATCAACAGCGTCATGATTCCCCAGTGGCACCGTGGCACCGCCTGGGCCCGGGACGCGGCAAAAAGCCTCTATGAAGAGGTCCAGGCGGCTGTGGACAAGGGTGACGCCGTCTGCCCGGGTGAAAAGACCCGCCTGATGTGGATCGGCCGCGGGCTGTGGTTCGACATGGACCTCTACTCACGTTTCGAGGAAAAGTACGGTGCGGTCTTCGTCTGGTCCATGTACCTGGCGATCGCTGCAGACGGCTATCCGCGTTACGGGGAGGACCCCATGCGGGCACTCGCGGCACGGTTCGCCGGTTTCACTGACCAGCTCTACATGCCGGGTTGGGCTGACGAATGGTACGTCAAGGAGGCACTTACCCATGGGGTGGACGGCGTGGTGCACCTTGTAGCCGATGACGTACCCGGTGCCCACTTCACTACTGAAGCGCTTGAAAAAGCCGGCGTCCCCGTCCTCGAGATCCGCGCGAATAATGCGGATCCACGGTCTACGGACGCAGCGGCCCTCAGTGGCGCGATTGAGGACTTCCTGACCAGCCGGGTCCGCCCCTAGTCAAGGTTTCTACCCCACAACGCCTTGCGGAGCAGTCCTTTGAGCACCGTAACTTCGTCCGGTTCGAGTCCGTTGAGCGCCTCACCCTCGGCGCGGATGGCCGCCTCGGCAGCCTCTCCATGGAGTTTGGCACCCTTCGGCGTTGCGGTGACAGTCTTGGCCCGGCGGTCCTGTTTTCCGGCAGCCCTGGCGACCAGGCCCCGCTTCTCCAAATCATCCACAAGTGCCACGATCTGGCTGGGATCAAGGCTGAGAAAATCCGCGAGTTCACGCTGGGTCGGTTCCAGCCCACTGTTGGCCAGGACCAGCACCGAGTACGAGCGTTCCTTGAGGCCAAAAACAGCCAGAGCCCGGTTGTTGAGCACGGACCCAGCGGCGTGCAGCTTGGCCAGGAGAAAGCCCATGTCGTTGGTGAGGGAGGCCTGCACCAGCTTGTCTCCAACAGCCTGTTTGTCGGGGTGAGTCTCGATTCCCAATATCCGCTCCAATAGTCCCAAAGATTAATCGTTGACATTTTCAACAATAAGTATTTTCATGGATATAGAACAGCATCCCACGCCGGACGGCAGGATGCACCTCAGCTAGCGAAGGAGCAGCCATGAGCCTGTCAGGCAAAGTAGCAATCGTCACCGGAAGCGGCCGCGGCCTGGGCTTGGCCTATGCCCGGGAGCTGGCACGTCAGGGCGCCGCAATCGTGATCAACGACGTCGACGCGGACGTCGCGGCGGAAGCCGTGCGCACCATTGAGTCCGACGGCGGCCGCGCGGTTGCCGTCGTCGCTCCGGTGGGCAGCAGTGAAGTAGCAAAGCAGCTCGTGGAGACGGCCGTGGCGGAGTTCGGTCGGCTGGACATCCTGGTCACCAACGCCGGCATCCTCCGCGACAAGTCCCTGCTGAAGATGACCGATGAAGATTTCGACCTGGTGATCAACGTCCACCTGAAGGGCACGTTCACGTGTGTCCGCGAGGCGTTCGGTCACTTCAAGGAGGACAACGTCCAGGGCCGGATCATCACCATCGGCTCCCCCACCGGGCAGCGAGGCAACTTCGGCCAGACCAACTACGCCGCCGCCAAAGCCGGAATCGTGGGCATGGTCCGGACCTGGGCCCTGGAAATGAAAAAGGCCGGCGTCACGGTAAACACCGTCGTTCCGGTGGCAGCCACTGCCATGACCAAGACTGTCCCGTACTTCCAGAAGGCTGTGGAAGCGGACGAGCGCGGCGAGGCCATGCCGTCCTTCTTCCGCCACGACCTCGGGTTCGGAACGGCCGACGACGTCGCCGGCCTGGTTGCCTTCCTCGCCTCTGACGCGGCGGCCGGGATTACCGGCCAGGTCATCGGAGCCGGTGGTGACCGGCTGCAGCTCTGGACCCACCCCGAGGCAGCCGCCACCGAATACCGCGAGGGCGGCTGGGGGTACACGGACCTGGTCGAAAACTTTGACGGCCTCTTCGGCGACAAGCTCCAGAGCGTCGGCGAGGACTTCCTCCCCCTCCCGGAGGACCTCAAGCCCGAACCCGCCCAGGCCCGCTGAGATGGCCGCACCCCGTTATGAACTGGGCATCGACGCCGCCAAGCTCGATGCGATCGACATGCACGTCCACCTCGAGGTGGACGGCCACGGCCACCAGTCCCTGCCGCCGGCCCTGACCGAGGCCTCCGCGAAGTACTTCAAATCCGAGGACCGCACTCCGTCCCTGGACCGCATCGCCCAGATCTATCGCGGACTGAACATGGCCGCCGTCGTCTTCACCGTGGATGCCCGCACCCAGCTCAAGCACGAGCCGAACAGCATCGAGGACCTGATCGCCGGCGCCGCCCGGAACAACGACGTGCTGATCCCGTTCGGCAGCGTGGATCCGCGGACCGGCACCGAAGCGATCCAGGGCGCCAAGCACCAGGCCATCGACCTCGGAGCACGAGGATTCAAGTTCCACCCGTCCCTGCAAGGCTTCGATCCCTCCAACGAACAGTTCTACCCGCTCTGGGAAACCCTCCAGGAACTCGGGCTGCCCGCGATCTTCCACACCGGCCAGAATGGAATGGGCGCAGGCCTTCCCGGCGGCTACGGCATCAAACTCGCCTACTCCAACCCGTTGCTGCTCGATGCGGTGGCCGCGGACTTCCCGGAACTCCGGATCATCATGGCGCACCCTTCAGTGCCATGGCAGGACGAGGCCAACTCCATCGCCACCCACAAGGCCAACGTGTTCATCGACCTCTCCGGCTGGTCACCGAAGTATTTCCCCGAGTCGCTGGTCCGCATGTCCAACTCGGTGCTGCAGGACAAGGTCCTGTTCGGCACGGACTTCCCGCTCATCACCCCTCAGAAATGGCTCGGCGCGTTCGCTGACCTCCCGCTCAAGGACGAAGTCCGGCCCAAAATCCTCAAGCACAACGCCGTCCGCCTTCTTGGCCTGGACAGCACCACCCCCTAACGCACGCTAACCCCAACCCACACACCAACTTTCAGGAGCCCAAGATGCCCAATCTCGTCGTCGACTTCGACAAACTGCTCACCCTCGCCGGCACCGATCTCGGCGCCACCGAGTACATCGAAATCACCCAGGAACAGATCAACAAATTCGCTGACGCCACGGGCGATGACCAGTGGATCCACGTCGACCCTGAGCGCGCCAAGGACGGCCCGTTCGGAGCCCCCATCGCCCACGGTTTCCTCACCCTCTCCCTGATCATCCCGTTCTGGGGCGAGCTGTTCGACGTGGATGGTGTCACTGCCAAGGTCAACTACGGCCTGGACAAAGTCCGCTTCACCTCCCCCGTCAAGGTGGGCTCCCGCATCCGCATGCAGGCAACCATCGCCGAGGTCGCCGAGGTCAAGGGCGGCGCCCAGATCAAGGTCGCCAACACCATCGAGATCGAGGGCCAGGAACGTCCCGCCGTTGTGGCCGAATTCCTCGCCCGCTTCTACAAGTAATCCACCACTCCCTACTCGAAGAAAGGACCGCCGTGGAGAACTTCGGCATCGGCTCCTGGCTGCAGCGTCGCCGCCCCAAATCCGGTAACAAGACCGCGCTGATCAGCGGCAACCGGGAACTGAGCTATGTGGAGTTCGCGGACCGGAGTGCCCGCCTGGCCAACGCCCTCCGGGACCGTGGCGTAGCCAAGGGCGACAGGGTGGCCTACTTGGGCGAAAACCACCCGGCCTTCCTCGAAACCCTCTTCGCGGCAGGCCTGCTTCGCGCCATCTTCGTACCCCTCAACACACGTCTGGCACCTCCGGAGATCCAGTTCCAGCTCCAGGACTGCGGGGCGAGGATTCTTATCCACCCCCGGAGCCTGGATGTTCTTGCGACTCGGGGTTCCGACGGCACACCGCTGACGCGGAGGATCGTCGTCGATGACATCAGCGAGGGCGGTGCCGCGCCCTCGGAGAACATCCCGGGCCGGGGCTCCTTTGCCGTGGAAGACTTCGAGTCGGTGCTCGCCACCGTCTCGGACGACTTCCGGGATGAGACCGTCGGGCTCGACGACGGCGCCATGATCCTCTACACCTCGGGCACCACCGGGCGGCCCAAGGGGGCACTGCTGACGCACGGGAACGTGGTGTGGAACTGCATGAATGTCTTAGTGGACTTCGATTTTGCTTCCACGGATGTGGCGCTCATGATTTCCCCGATGTTCCACGTGGCGTCCCTGAACATGGGGGTACTGCCCACACTCCTGAAGGGCGGGACGGTGGTCCTCGAAGCCAAGTTCGATCCCAAGCGAACCCTTGAACTGATACAGAAGCACCGCGTGACCACACTGAGTGGTGTTCCCACCACATTCCAAATGCTTTGCGAGCACCCGGACTGGGAAGGCACGGACCTCAACTCCCTGAAGAAGCTGACCTGCGGCGGATCTGCTGTTCCCCTGCGGGTCCTGGACTCCTATGAGCTGCGGGGCCTGCGCTTCTCCAACGGCTACGGCATGACTGAGACCGCCCCAGGCGCCACGGTGCTTCCCGCAGACCGTTCTCGCGAAAAGGCAGGTTCGTCGGGGCTTTCCCACTTCTTCACCGACGTCCGCATCACCGGCTTTGACGGCGGCCAGGCCCCACCGGAGACCGTAGGGGAAATCCACATCAAGGGTCCCAACGTCATCAGCCAGTACTGGAACCAGCCGGAAGCCATCCTCCAGTCCACCGCACCTGATGGCTGGTTCAAGTCCGGGGACATGGGGTACAAGGACACCGAAGGTTTTGTTTACATCTCGGACCGGCTCAAGGACATGATCATCTCAGGCGGCGAAAACGTCTACCCGGCCGAAGTGGAGCAAGCCATCACCGAGCTCGAGGCCGTGGCCAGCGTCGCCGTCATCGGGGTCCCGGACGAGAAGTGGGGGGAAGTCCCTCGAGCAGTCTTGTTGCTTCGCGAAGGAGCGTCACTCACTGGCGAACAGGTGAGGGAACACCTCAGCGGGCGCCTTGCCCGATACAAGATTCCTAAGTCCTATGTCTTCGTCGACGAGATGCCCCGCACGGCCAGCGGAAAAATCCGCAAGGTCGAGCTGAAGAAATTTGCCTGAGAGGCAACCAACTTGGGCGCGGTTTTGCCCCATTGTGGATTTGCGGTCAGACGTGCTGATCGAACAGCACCGGGTTGCCGTCGGGGTCCGCGAGCATGAAACTCGCCGGGCCGGTGGTTGACTCGTCGGCCTCGGAAAGGAACTCCACGCCCTTGGCTTTCAGGTCCCGCTGCAGTTCGCGCACATCGGTGAACGATTCCACCGCTTCCGCGTTCTGGTTCCAGCCCGGGTTGAACGTGAGCATGTTCTGCTCAAACATTCCCTGGAAGAGGCCGATGACCGTCTCACCGTTCTTCAGAATCAGCCAGTTCTGGGTGATGTCGCCGCCGAAACTGCTGAAGCCGAGCTTCTCGTAGAACGCAGCTGACGCGGCGATGTCCTTCACGGTGAGGCTGATCGAAAATGCGCCGAGCTGCATGGGTTACTCCACTCTCAAAGGGACAGATGTGTCCGATGATACGGCGTGCCGACGACGGCGGGACGTACCGCCGTCGCCCGTTTCCTTTTGTCAGGCGCTCTCCGAGGCCAGCAGGCTTAAGCTGATACCAGCACGTCTCTTCCAGCGCAGGGAGGTCATCATGGACACGGAAACCGCCGAAGTTGTGGGTCATGATGTCACCACCATCACCTGCGTGTGCGGCAATACCGTCGCAAGGACGGCTTGATCCAGGCCAATTCGGAGGGCGTCCCCGTCTACATCGGCGAAAACACCGCCGTCCCCGCGGGACTGGCGCCGTGGCCGGAGGATGAGGACCTCTACACCCTGTGCCCCTCCTGCGGCCGCGTCTACCGCGACGCCGTCATCGAGGAAATCGGAACCGCGCCCGTTGCTTTCCGCGTGGACGTTACCGCTGGCCCCCTTGCCGAGGCCATCCGGGTCCACTGGGACATCAGCACCTAACCGATAGTCCTCGCGCCCCTCGTTCCGAAGGGTCGCAGTCCACCAGCGAGGCCGAGATAGCCACCGGGAAGTCCGTCGCCTTGAGTCCATTCCGCGGCGCCCAAGCACTGGAACCGCACACTGACACTGCCCCGAGCGCCGATTTCCAGACCCACAAACACAGAGTACTAAATAAGTACAATGTTGGCCTTACGCCGAGATTTTATGCAGGTCATTGCCAAATGGTACTCATGTTGTATTCTTGGTCACAGACATTTGCGACGAA
Organism: Pseudarthrobacter sp. DSP2-3-2b1; assembly: GCF_049895945.1. Taxonomy (NCBI): domain Bacteria; kingdom Bacillati; phylum Actinomycetota; class Actinomycetes; order Micrococcales; family Micrococcaceae; genus Pseudarthrobacter; species Pseudarthrobacter sp. DSP2-3-2b1. The sequence continues at coordinate 36,027 of NZ_JAFCTI010000017.1, forward strand.
GGAGTCTGTCTTGAAAACCACGATCATTGGTTCTGGCCAAGTTGGCCTGTGCTGGGCTGAGGCGCTCACAGCGAACGCCGCCCACGCAATTTCCGTTTCGGATCCGCAGCCACCCGCTCCGGCCAAAGCCTGGTCCGAACGCACCGGGGTTCCGATCCGCCCGGAGGTTTCGGCCTGGATTTCAGATCAGGACCTTGTCCTGGTCTGCGTCCCGGGTTCGATCCTGCCGTTCGTGACCGACTCGCTGGTGCAGCACCTGTCTCCGGGCGCGACAATCGTTGACATGACCACTGCCGCGGCCGGGGCCAAGCGCGAGTCGGCCGCTCGAGCGGCGGCGTCGGGCATCGAATACATCGATATCGCCATTACCGGCGCCGTCGCTCTGAAGGGGGTTCAGACGCCGCTGCTTTTTGCAGGGAAACGCAACGCTGCGGTAGAAGAACTCCTGGCCGCCGCTGGTGCGCCGGTCCGGGTTCTCCCGGACAGTGCACCCGGGGATGCCGTAACGGTCAAGCTGTTGCGTTCGGTGATCATGAAGGGCATTGAAGCCTTGGCTATCGAAGCCCTTCCCGCAGCCCGGGCATACGGTGTGCTTGATCAGCTTTACACGGTCCTTGGTGATGTTGACCAGGCACCTTTCACGGACCTGCTCAAGAGCATGGTTGCCACCCATCCGGCCCATTCAGTCCGGCGCCATGCGGAAGTCCTTGAGGCCGCATCCCAGCTGGACCGTGCCGGATACCCCGCGGAACTGACCGGACACGTGGCCGGCAAGTTTGCCGTCACCGCCGAGAACCTCGCCCGGACCGGGGGGCCCGCCGATGGCACTTTTGAGGCATCCTTGGAGTGGCTGGACACCTTCGCCCTCCCGGCAACAACAGCTCCGGCAGCAGAGGAAGTGACAGCATGAGCGCCGTAGCAAACCGTCCCCGCGTGGGGGACGCGACCGTCCGCAAGATCAAGTTCCGCATCCTCCCGCTGCTCGTGGTGCTCTACATCATCGCGTTCATCGACCGGGCCAACCTCGGATTCGTGGCCAAGGAGATGAATGCGGACCTGGGCATCACCACGGCCCAGTTCGGCCTCGCAGCGGGCCTCTTCTCCATCGGGTACTTCCTCTTCGAAGTGCCCAGCAACATCCTCATGCGCAAGGTCGGCGCCCGGCGCTGGATCGCCCGCATCCTGGTTTCGTGGGGCATCGTGGCCGTAGCCTGCGGCTTTGTGCAGGACTTCACCCAGCTGGCAATCGCACGCACACTGCTCGGCGTCGCCGAGGCAGGGTTCTTTCCCTGCGTGATCCTGTACCTGTCATTCTGGTTCCCCGAGCGCGAACGGGCCCGGGTGGTGGCCCTCTTCATGATCGCCCTACCGCTGGCCACCGTCATCGCCGCCCCCTTGTCCGGACTTCTCCTGGACAATGTCCACTGGCTTGGCATGGAAAGCTGGCGCTGGGTCTTCATCCTCGAAGGCGCGCCCGCCCTGATCCTGGCAGCCGTGGTGCTGTTCGTCCTCGTGGACTCCCCGGCCAAGGCCAAGTGGCTGACCGCGGAGGAAAAGACCTGGCTCGAAACCACCCTTCAAACTGAACAGGCTGCAAAGGAAGAACGCCACGGCCACGTCTCGTTCTGGCGCAGCCTCATCGGCGGCCGCGTCCTGGCGCTCTCCCTGATCTACTACAGCAAATCTGTGGCCATCTACGTCCTGGCATTCTTCACCCCGCAGATCATCGCGGCAGCATCCACCCAGCTGAGCAACACCGCCGTCGGATACCTCAACGCCATCCCCTACGGCGTCGCTGCGATCTTCATGGTCTATTGGGCCCGCCACTCGGACAAAACCCGTGAACGCCGCTGGCACGTGGGCATCCCCCTGATTGCCGCAGGCGGCGGTCTGGCGCTCATGCCGTTTGCCGTGAACAACCTGATGCTCTCGATCGTCCTGCTGACAGTCATCATCGTTGCCGTTTACGCCACCTACGGCCCATTCTGGTCCCTGCCCTCACTCTTCCTCACCGGAAAGTCAGCAGCCGTGGGCCTCGCGGCCATCAACTCCCTCGCCAACCTTGGCGGCTTCGTCGGTCCGTTTGCCTTCGGCGCCCTCAAGGAGTCCACCGGCAACAACAACTGGGGCCTCGCAATGGTCAGCATCACCTGCCTCATCGCCGCCGCGATGGTGGTAGGCCTGAAATTCGTCCGCCAGGCAGAAGCCACCGCCCGCTACGCCGAAGAAAAAGCCGACGCGGAAGCAGAACTCGTCACCACAGGAGATAACCACAAATGACCACCACCCAAACCACCGACAGCCGCCTCAGCCGCCTGGCTGCCCTCGGAGCAGCCACCGTCTACGAAGCCAACGGCCAGCGCGACGCTATTGACCCCGCCATCAAGCCCCTTGACCCGAAAACGCGGATCGCGGGACGCGCGGTAACACTCGATCTGGAACCCGGCGACAACTGGTTCATCCACGTCGCCCTGCTCGAAGCCGGCGAAGGCGACATCCTCGTGGTCGATGCCAAGGGTTACACCCAGGCCGGCCCGTGGGGTGACGTCCTGACCCTCGCCGCACAGGAACGCGGTCTTGCCGGACTTGTCATCGACGGTGCAGTGCGCGACAGCCAGGAGATCATCTCCTCCGGCTTCCCCGTCTTCACCCGGGGGGTTTGCATCCGCAAAACCACCAAGGTCCAAAAAGGACGGATCAACGTCCCCGTCACCATCGGCGGAGTGCTGGTCCACCCCGGCGACATCCTGGTAGGCGACGCGGACGGACTGGTCAGGGTCGCCGCCGCCGACGTCGATACAGCCCTCACCTCCTCGGAGCACCGGGAACTCAAAGAGGAAGCCATGCGGGCACAGATCCGGGAAGGCGCCTCCACCCTGGAACTGCTCGGACTGAGCCGTCCCTGAGGCTAGGCTGTTGGGTTAGGTAGCATTCGTGGTCCGCTGAGATCATGGCTGGTCTCGGGAGGGTAATGGACACGCAGCGTCAGGACGTACTGGAGGATCTGCGCGCCAAAATAACCACCGGCAGGCTCCCTCCCGGCAGCCACCTCACCGAGCGCGCCCTGTCCGAGGAATACGCCCTCAGCCGCACCCCCATCCGGACCGTCCTGCGCGAACTCGCGGATGAGGGCCTGGTCGTTGTGTCGCCTAACCGCGGCGTCTTTGTGGCCGAATGGACCAACGCCGACGCCGCTGAAGTGATGTCGATCCGGGCCCTTCTTGAATCCCATGCAGCAGGCCTTGCAGCACACAGCCGGTCAGTTTCCCAACTTGAGGAACTGAACCGGCTGTGTGACCGCATGGATGAACTCGCGCAGCAGCAGGCCGACGGGTACCGTGCCGAGATCGCCGAACTTAACCACGAACTCCACCTCCTCATCCTCGCGTCCGCCGCCTCACCCAGACTGTTCAACATCGCTAAAGACCTCGCCCTGGCACCCCTGATGTCCGGGTCCTTCCAGTACTACGCACCGGACGAGCTCCGGCGCAGCCTCCAGGACCACCGCCTCATCGTCGATGCCATCACCCAACGCGATGACAGCCGTGCCCGCGCCCTGATGGAAGGCCACCTCCGCACCTCTTACGCCGCCCTCACCCGCAGGCGCTGACAGCCGGCGCGCCTGAGAACAGAAGCGGCCGACGGCGGGACCTCCCGCCGTCGGCCGCTTGCCTTCGCTTCACCGGAGGGAAACTAGCCCTCAGGTGTCAGCAGATCCTCAATCCAGCTGCCGAGCTCTGCCAGCGTCTGCCCTGTAATGCCATGTCCGCCGGGATCGCGGCGGGAGTGCACGGCTGCACCGGATTCTGCGTGCAGATAGTCCCAGGTGCGCTGCAGCAGCTCGGCCGGGATGACCCGGTCCTGCTCGCCATGGGCAACGAAGACGGGCACTCCGGCCAGCCGGCCTGGGGTGACTGGCACGCCGGCGTCGAACGGCAGGGTGCCGTACAGGACCGCGGTGCCTGTGGAGCGCTGGGGATCTGCCAGCAGCAGGCCCCCGGCGAAGGCTGCCCCGCCGCTGAACCCGACCAGCACCACCGGGCGGCCAACCGGCGACACGGTGTCAAGCCACGTGCGGAACCAGGCCATAGTCTCGGCCAGTGATTCAGCGGTAGGGCGGCCGATGCCGCGGTTCGCGAACCACGCATAGCCCCCGCCTTCGGCAATAGGCGCCCGGACCGCCGCGTAAGCGGGACCTTCCGGCAAGTGGCCGGCGAGGCCGATGATGTCCTGTTCGTTGGAGCCGCGGCCATGCAGCAGCACCACCAGGGGCTGCGCCGGGTCGGAGGATCCGGCCGTTGCCACGACGTGGCCGGTCTCGGTGGTTTCCATTTACTTGGTGACCTGGAGCCCGGTGTCCCAGTTGAAGTCGGCGAACTCGGGGTTGGCCTGCATGGTCATCAGGACGAACTGAAAGCCTTCGAGTTCCCTGGACCGCTTGAGCGGGCCCACCACCAGGGGGCGCAGGCCGGCGGCACTGGCGAAGCTGCCCACTGCACCCGTGGCGGCGGCGTTGTCACCGGCGATGAAGACATCCAGCGGCAGGCCGCCGGACTCACCTGCCACCAGGGGGCCGGCGAAGGTGGTGTTGAAGGCCTTGACCACGTGGGCGCTGGCGGGGGCGAGCTTGGCGATTTCCTCGGCGGCGGACGTACCGGGTGCCACCACCAGGGAGTCGAAGGTTTCGAAGTTGACGGGGTTGGTGATGTCCACGATGGTCTTGCCAGCCAACGCCTCTCCGTAGGCGGTCACCAGGGATTTGGCGGCATCGAACGGCACGGCCAGCACCACGATGCTGCCTTTGGGAGCCTGGGTGATGCTGCCGAAGGTGACTCCCCCGCCGAGCTCGGTGGCCAGGGCCTGGGCGTTGCCTGCATCCTGGCCGAGGATCTCGACGCTCTGGTTGGCGGCGAGGGCGCGGGTGGCGATGCCTCGGGCCATGTTGCCGTTACCGATGATGGTGATGTTCGTCATGGGATTCTTCTTTCCGAATATGCGGACCAGGAGGTTCTTCATCAGGTTGAGTTCTGTCTGCTAGTTGTTACTTGAAGCTACAACTAAATATAGCCCCAGAAAGTTGAAGTGTCAATGGTCCTCGGAAAACGAACCTGGGTACCATGCACCCATGAGCACCCGCGATTCGCCGGCACAAACCGGCGACCTCCCACCCATTGGCCGTCCCGCGAACAGCGCCCTGTTGGAAGCAGGGATCAGCTCCCTGGCCCAGGTTGCCGGGTTCAGCCGCGGCGAATTGCTCGCCATGCACGGCGTGGGCCCCAAAGCCGTCCGGCTCCTGGAAGCCGCGCTGGAGAGTCAAGGGCTGCGGTTCGCCGACTGACGGCGTGCCCTGACGTTGGGCCGGATGGCTGTTGACTCCACCCGCCCCAAGCGATCCAATGGCTGCGAGGCACGCAACGGCGCGGGCCAGGAGTGACGGGAGCACCGATGCCGAGCAGGATGTCTGACCAGTCCCGAAGGAGTGCCAGGCTGCAGACCGCCCAAGGGAAACGAGGCTCACGCCGCATCGCCGTCCTCGCCACGCTGACGGCGCTGGCAGTGGGCCTGAGGGGTGCCATGGACCTGTTCGGCGAGGTCAGGTACTGGAATCCGCTGACACCGCTCGAGTACGCCGCCGTTGTCACAGCTTCTGTAGCTTTTCTTCTCCTGGGCACCACGTTGTGGGCAATTCCTCCTGCTGCCGATCACCGCCGGCGTCACCATCCTGGCGTTCTCGGCCATCCCGGCGGTTGCCGCACTCCTGGCTGCGGCCGCCTACTACGCTATTGGCCTGCGCAGCGGGCGTGACCATCCGGATCCCGCCCTAGCCTGACCCCACTGCCGCATCCATCGCCGGGGCGAAACGGCCACTATGCTGAGCTGACCATCGCAGGAGATGGGCTGGACAGCACAGGGGGCGCTGGTGGTATCAGGTTTTGACGGCGAGGACTCTTCGGGGCGACCTGCCAGCGGGCGTGACATTCCGGGAATCCGCCGGTCGCCGAGCGGGCGCATCCCGCAGTGGGCCATCGACGAGGCGCTCGGCAAGCTTGATAATTCCGAGCCCTGGCGCAGCGCCCCGGCCCCGCTGGCGTTTGAAAAGAAACGGGGGTTCCGTGGAAGACGGCCGGTCCGCCGCCGCAAAAGGCGCGGGGGGCTAGCCACAGTCCTGGGCCTCGCCCTGGTGGTTGGCCTGTATTTCACGCCCACCCTGTTCGAACGGTACGTGATGTCCGCGGCGCGCCCCCACCTGCCGGGCTCCGAGGTTCCGCCACCGGGCTTTGAAGCCGCTTCCTCTCCGCTCGGCATTCCGCCTGCCGTTACTGGATCCAGTGCCTATGTCCTCCAGGAGTCGCCGGATGCGGGCCAGTCCTTTACCGCCTACGACCCGTGCCGGCCGGTTCATTACGTGGTCCGCCCGGACTACGCGCCGCCAGGCACAGAGCAGCTCGTCCAGGAGGCCGTTGCCGCCGTCTCTGCTGCAACCGGACTGCAGTTCGTGTACGACGGAATCACCTCCGAAGCGCCAACGGAGGAGCGTGATGCCTACCAGCCGGACCGCTATGGCAAGAAATGGGCGCCGGTTCTGATTGCCTGGTCCACGCCCGAAGAGTCATCTGACCTGGCCGGCAGGGTTGCGGGCACCGGCGGAAGCTCGTCCGTCCGGGTTCCGGGCGAGCCCTACGTGTACGTCACCGGCCAGGTGCACCTCGACGGTCCTGGCCTGACAGAAACGATGGCCTTCCCGGACGGGCCGGCGCTGGTTCGGGCCATCATCATGCACGAACTGGCCCATGTGGTGGGGCTGGATCACGTCAACGACCCCACGCAGCTGATGTACGAGGAGAACAGCGGGCAACTCGACTTCGGGGCCGGCGACCGCGCCGGCCTGGCGTTATTGGGAACGGGCAAATGCGTCCCGCGCCTCTAGTTAGCCGGACTTAGACGCGGCAATTTGAGGTGAGAGAACGACGGCGGGGCCACCCCGCCGTCGTCCGTTTGCCCTCGGTGGGGCTCAGCGCGCTCCATTGCGCGCAGCTGGGTCAGGCGGCCAGCGGCATATCGAAAAGCTGCTCGGCGAGCCTGATCAGGTGGCGGGGAGCATCGACCGTTTCGCCAGGCCTTCCGTCGCCCAGGAACAGGGCTGTCCCGTGGATGGTTTCGTCAAGGTCTACGCCGGCCTCGCGGATGAGGACTTCCGCCCGGACGTTCGGGAGGGACCGGCTCCCACCGTTGTTCAGGTAGACGTGCCAGTCCCGGCCGGCGATGAATCCGATCTCCCCGGCGGCCACTCGCTGCCATGCGGCCAGGTCCAGCTCAACTGGTCCGATGTGCACCGGATGCGTGAGGCGTGCCGGGACTACTAAGGCTTTGAAGGAAGTTCTCATGGTCATGTCCTTGGTGCTGAAAAGGATTGCGTCCGTTCCGGATGGCGCGGGCAGCCGAGCCGGGCTAGGAGTCCCGCTCCCGGCTGCCCGCAGGCATGGCTAGCGCTGGTTTTTGCGCGGCTTTGCGAAACTTATTTCACTGTTTTCGCTTTTAGCTTTTTTATCGGCCCGTTTTTCGAGGATTGACTTGCCCGCTTTTTTAGCGGAACCGCTTTTGGGGGATTTCCCGGACATAGGAATCACGCCTTTCTATGCTTTGCGTTACCCAGTACCATACCCGCTTTTATTTTTTATGCCAGTCGTCGAAAAACAGCACAGCGACGGGCATCAGGGCCCTCAAGGGGGGCACCATGGCTTGACCAGTCCAGTGAGGCAGCTTTTACACTTTATGACCGGAAAGGCCTTTAAAGTAAATTTCTGTCACAGATCAAAAAAGCAGAACAGGAGTGGCGGAATTTACATTCTCTCAGCGGAAACGTCGCCCAATTCCGCCGCCATTGCGGTTGGTGCCGGATTACCGGTGGATGCGCTCCTGCCAGTCCGCGGGCACCTTGTCTTCCGGCGCAGGCGAGGGCTGCTCCGGTGGCCTGGACTGCGGATCCGGAAGCTGCGGGCCGCGGAAGAACTTCTGGGTGGTGTGATCGTAGAACCAGGCCTCCCCGGGTTCAAAGGACCTCACGACGGGGTGGCCGAGGGTGCGCGCGTGGGCAGTGGCGTGCTGTGAGGGTGAGGAATCGCAGCATCCGATGTGGCCGCATTGGGCGCAGCGGCGAAGATGCAGCCACCATCCTGGGCTGTCACCACCAAGGCACTCCACGCACCCTGTTCCGCTGGGCGTGGCGGAAAGGCTGATACCCGGAACATGATCCTCCATGAGTCCTCCATTTCCACGGCTCGGGTTCTGATCGCGCCGCCCCGAGGGCCCGCCGTCGGGAGCTAGTCTGGCAGAATATCCGCACCTTTGGAATGACAGCATGGACGGGGCAAACGGCCCTTGTCCCCATTGTCCCAGCGCGAGTATCGTGAGCGTCACCGAACCCTTGAACCGGAAAGACGGCGGCCATGGATGACTCGGTTCCGATCTTGCTGATTGCCACCACAGACCCGGATTCGCGGCGGATTCTCGAAGATGAGTTGCGCCGCCGCTACGGTGCCGACTACGAGGTGGTGGTCTGCGCCGGCTACGCCCACGGGCGGGCGGCGCTCGAGGGGCTCCGGCGCTGGAACCGTCCCGTGGCGCTCATCCTCGGGTGCTACGGCCCGGCTGACCGCGGTGGCCTCGATTTCCTCCGGCGCGCTTATGGCTTCCACCCGGCTGCCAAGCGTGCTGTTGTGGTGACATGGGGTGACTTCGCCAGCGCCCCCACCATCTTCCACGCGATCGCGCAGGGCCACGCCGAACTGCTGATGATCCGTCCCGAAAAAGCGCGTGACGAAGAATTCCATGGGGCGATTACCGACGCCCTCGACGACTGGCATCTGGCCCAGGGGGTGGGATTCGAGGCGGTCCGGCTGATCGGGGAGGTCGGCGACGAGCGGACCCATATGTTGCGTGACAACCTGAACCGAAACCACATCCCGGTGGGCTTCCACGCTGTCGGGACCGAGACCGCGACGCGGACGCTCGAGGGCCTGGGCCTGAGCGACCCGGAGCTGCCAGTCATGGTGCTGCAGTTCACCGCTGCACCCGTTGTCCTGGAGAACCCCACTGACCTGGAGATTGCCGAAGCGGTGGGGGTGACGCGGCCGCCACCGCCGGACAAAATTTTCGATGTGGTGGTGGTGGGAGCCGGTCCCTCCGGACTCGCAACCGCCGTATATGCCTCCTCCGAGGGCCTCTCCACCATGGTGGTGGAAGGAGAAGCCGTGGGGGGCCAGGCCGGCACCAGTTCGCTGATCCGCAACTACCCCGGCTTCTCCCGGGGTGTGAGCGGGGCACACTTGGCCTATCGCTCATTCCATCAGGCCTGGACCCTTGGCACGGACTTCCTGTTCCTGCGGAAGGTAGTGGGGCTCGGCGCGGACGGCGCACTCCACACCGTGGCGATTTCCGATGGCAGTCTGGTGCGGTGCCGCACGGTGGTGGTGGCCACCGGGGTGGACTACCGCCGCCTCGGCATACCCCAGCTGGAGAATCTGGTCGGCAGGGGTGTCTTCTACGGGGCCACGGTCTCCGAGGCGCCGTCAATGACCGGAAAACACGTCTGTGTGGTGGGTGGCGGCAACTCGGCCGGACAGGCGGTCCTGCACCTTGCCAAATTCGCCAAGAACGTGACGCTGCTGGTGCGCGGACCCACCCTGTCGATCACCATGTCGGAATACCTCATCTCCCAACTCGAAGCCACCCGGAACGTCGCCATCCGCTACAGCACCATGGTGGTGGGGGCCCGCGATCAGGACGGGTTCCTTGCCGCCGTCAGGCTCGCCCCGTCCGGAGCCACCGACGCAACCCCCAGCGATGAGGTCGAAGCGGCCGGCCTGTTCGTGCTGATCGGTTCAATGCCGCGGACGTCCTGGCTGCCCGACACCGTGGAGCGTGACCCAGCGGGTTTTCTGCGCACCGGCGCCAGCCGGGATGCCGGTGACGGATCCGTCAGGCCGGACAGGCCGAGCAGGCCGCCGTTGGCGCTGGAAACCAGCATGCGCGGCATTTTCGCGATCGGCGACGTTCGGGCCGGTTCAATCAAACGGGTGGCCACGGCAGTGGGGGACGGCGCCACCGTGGTCTCGATGCTTCACACCTACCTGGCCGAAAACCCACTGCCTGGCCCGCCCCCAGCCCCCGGTGGTGAGGCGGCCACACCCGAGGAGGTGCCCAGTGATGTCCGTCCCAACTGAGGCCACACCGCTGATTCCGCAGATGCGGCGGCTGCTCTACGCCGCTGCGTTCCTCGTGTTTCTTGCCGGGCTGGTGCTGTTCGTGTTTCCGCTCCGGACTGCTGAGTTCTTCGCCTGGACAGTCACTCCGCCCATGACCGCGGTCTTCCTCGGGGCGGCCTACTGGGCGAGTGCCGGCCTGGAGGTGGCGGGCGCCCGTTCGGCGGGCTGGGAGTCAGCGAAGCTGGCGGTCTGGCCGGTGTTCATCTTCACCACACTGACCCTCGGAGTCACCCTGCTTCATCTGGATCGCTTCCACTTGTCGCCAGAGAATGCCCTCCTCGCCCAGATAGCCACCTGGGCATGGCTGGCAATCTATGCCATCGTGCCCGTGGCGATGCTGGCCGTCAGCTTGCTGCAGCTACGGCGCCGGCGGGCTGCCGCAACGTCCGTAACGGCGGGACGGCCAGCACTGCCCCCTGCCCTACGGCTGCTCATGCTGGGGATAGCCGGAGTACTGCTGGTCTACGGCGTGGCGCTCCTAGCAGTGCCCCTTCCAGCCGCAACGTGGTGGCCGTGGCAGCTGTCCGAGCTCACAGCGAGGGCTGTCGGGGCGTGGTTGGTGGGTCTTGGGTGGTCGGCCGCGCAGGGCCAGTTCAGGAGTGACCTCCGCACGGTCCGCCCCGTGGCCCTGACCTCCGTGGTCTTCGTCATTCTGCAGGCAATCGCCCTGCTGCGATACGGCGGCACCCTGACCTGGCCAAGCGCTCAGGCGATCGGCTTCGTCACCGTACTGCTCGCCATTGGAGTGGCCGGCGCCTGGGCACTCGCACTGTCCCGTTCACCGGTGGCGCGGCCTGGAATTGCCTGAGCGGTTTGTAGGAATGCTGCACGTGAATCACGACGGCGGCACCTCCCGCCGTCGAACGTCGCCGCCTCGAACTCACCCGTTCGCGTCTTTGACGTGCACAAACAGTCACGGCGGCAAAAGCCGGGGGTTGTCGAGAAACCGGTTTCTCGGTAGTGTCCTTCTCAGCGCACCGAAGTGACCGTCGTCATAGCAGCCGCCGGACCGGAGCGCAGTTCATTCCAATGACGGAAGAGAGAACATGCGAAAACGTAACTACTTGTCCATGTCCGCAGCCTTGGCCGTGGCAGGAGCGCTGATCGTTTCGGCTCCGGCCAGCGCCTCTCCCAACCCGCTGGCGGACCCGGCCGCCCAGACAGCCCAAACTCCGCTGGAGCGCCAGGTTCTACCCCAAAGTGACGGCTGGGCATCCGCGGGAGCGGGCACCACCGGAGGATCGGCCGCTGAGGCCGCCAACGTTTTCGACGTCTCCACCAAGGCCGAACTGCTCGCCGCCTTCGCAGCGGCAGGCACCCAACCCAAAATAGTCCGGGTCCACGGCACCATCGACGCCAACACGGCGCCGGACGGCTCGGCGCTGACCTGCGAAAACTACGCCGCGGGCGCCGGCTACCACCTGGAGCAATATCTTCAGGACTTCGACCCGGCCACCTACGGCCGCAGCGAGGAGCCCGCTGGCCCGCAGGAATCTGCGAGGCGCGTCGCCGCTGCCAACCAGGCGAAATCCATCCGCTGGGACATCCCCAGCAACACCACCATCGTCGGCGCCACCGCCGAGAGCAGCATTACCGGAGCGGCCCTCCGGGTCAACGGTGCCACCAACGTGATCGTCCGCAACCTCACCGTGCGGGACTCCGCAGACTGCTTCCCTGCATGGGATCCGACAGACGGTGCGGAGGGCAACTGGAACAGCGAATACGATCTGCTTCAGGTCATCAACAAGGCAACCCACGTCTGGATCGACCACTCAGCATTCACCGATGCCCCCAACCTCGACAGCGAACAGCCGGAGTACTTCGGCCGCCCCTACCAGGTGCACGATGGCGCCGTGGACGTCACCAACGGCTCGGACCTGGTGACCATGTCCTTCAACCGGTTCTCGGACCACGACAAGCTGCTGCTCATCGGCTCCACGGATTCGCCCACCCGCGGAGACCCCGGCAAACTGCGGGTCACCATCCACCACAACGTCTTTGAGAACGTCGGCCAGCGCGCCCCGCGCGTCCGTTTCGGCCAGGTGGACGTCTACAACAACCACTTCATCGGGACCGAGGACAGCACCGTCCCCTTCGAATACTTCCTGGGCGCCGGATTCGACTCCCACCTGTACGCCGAGGCGAATGCCTTCACGCTGCCTGCCGGGGTAGACGCCGCCGACACCATACGGAGGTTCAAGGGAACGTCGATCACCACCGTCGCGAACGCCGTCAACGGCAAGATCACCGACCTTCGCGCCGAGTACAACGCCGCTGCCGCGCCCGCAGACCAGCTGGCCGCCGACACAGCGTGGACGCCCACTTTGCGTACCCAGGTTCACCCGGCCCAGGCCGTCCCGGCACTGCTCCAGAAGTCCACCGGCCCGATCTTCACCGCGGGAGGGAACCTCTGATGGCCGCCATCTTGCCCAACCGGCGCACCATCCTTGCTACCTTTGCGCTCACAGCGGGAACCATGGCACTCTCGGGAACGGGCATCGCGAGCGCCCTCCCGCAAGCCAACAACGACCCCACGGGACCCCGCACCAAGCCGGTTATCTTCGTCGTCGGCGACTCGACGTCGTCGGCGTACCAGCACTCCGAGCGCCCCCGCGCCGGCTGGGGGCAGGCCCTCCCCCTCCTGCTGGGGCCACAGGCAACCGTGTTTGACTATGCATTGTCCGGCGCCTCCTCCAAGAGCTTCGCCGATGCCGGACTGCTGGACCGCGTTCTGGCCCTGATGCAGCCCGGCGACTACCTGCTGATCTCCTTCGGCCACAACGACGAGAAAGTGGCAGACCCTGCGCGGGGAACGCTACCGGATTCCACGTTCAAGGAGTACCTGGCCCGGTACATTGGCGGCGCGAAGGCACGCGGCGGCAAGCCCATCCTGGTCACCCCAGTGGAACGCCGCCGCTTCGATTCCTTCGGCAACGCCCGCGATTCCCACGGAGCGTATCCCCAGGCTGTGCGGGAACTCGCGGCAGCGTCCGGCACACCGCTGGTGGACCTGACGGTTTCCTCGAAGGAGCTGTGGCAGCAACTGGGCCCGGAAGGGACCAAGTCGCAGTTCCTCTTCCTGGCCCCCGGCGAGCACCCGCAGTACCCCGAAGGCTCCGAGGACAACACGCATTTCCAGGCCGCCGGGGCGCTGGCGGTGGCCCGGCTCGTGGCCCGCGAACTGCAGAACAAAGAGATCGTACCGCCGGGCTATTTCCTGAATATCAACGGCGGCGCCGACCCGCTGGTGGGGATGTACTGGCCCTCCGAGCGGCCCGTCGATGTCCCGGTAACGCTCGACGTCGGACCGGGCCGGGCGTTCGCCACCGTCCAGGCCGCTGTGGATTCCGTTCCCGCGGGCAGCCTTCAGCGGACCGTCATCAGGATCCAGCCCGGCACCTACCGGGAAGCCGTGAAAGTGCCGAGCAACAAACCAAGGATCTCTTTCATCGGGCAGGGCAGCAGGCCGCAGGACGTGGTCCTCGTGTACAACAACGCATCGGGCACCGCGAAGCCGGACGGCAGCGGGAACTTCGGCACGTCGGGGAGCGCGTCGGTCCGGATTGACGGGCCGGACTTTGTGGCCCGGAACCTGACCATCAGCAACGATTTCGATGAGGCCGCCAACCCAGGCATGAAGGACCGCCAGGCCGTCGCGCTGCACATCACCGCGGACCGCTCGGTGCTGTCCAACGTCAGGCTGCTTGGCAACCAGGACACCGTGCTGGTCAACTCACAGGGGGCAGGCGTTCAGGCCCGCTTCTACTTCGATGGCTGCTATGTGGAAGGCGACGTGGACTTCATTTTCGGCCGCGGGACTGCTGTTTTCAGCGGCTGCGAGATCAGGTCCCTGGACCGCGCCTCCACCAACAACGGTTACGTGTCCGCAGGGAGCCTGGATCTGTCGATCAAGTACGGCTACCTCTTCGACCGGTGCCGGCTGGTCTCGGACGCGGCCAAGAACACCGTCCATCTGGGCAGGCCGTGGCACCCGAGCGGTGACCCGAAGGCTGTTGCACAGGTTCTGGTGAGGGACTCCTGGCTGGGCGCCCACATTTCCAGTACCCCGTGGACGGACATGAGCGGCTTCTCCTGGCGCGAGGCGAGGTTCCACGAGTACAACAACCGCGGCCCCGGCGCCCAGGTGACCGCGGACCGCCCGCAGTTGCCCGGAGCTGAGGCGGGGAAGTACACGGTCAGGACCTACCTGCAGAGTACGGACGGCTGGGCGCCGCAGCTCGCCGGTTCGACGACGGACTGCAGCGTGGTGCCGTCGGAAGTCGCACCCTAGCTGCTGAGGCACGGAGTGCCCGGTTCCCATGACGGAAGCGGGCATTCCCCTCAGTGCTCCTGCGGCATTCCCCTCCGGCCGATTCGGTAACCCGCCCAAAAGGCCAGCATAAGAAGGCCCAGCACAACGATCGCCAGGCCAACCTGCGTCCCTTGGGTGACCAAAGCCGCCCCGTTGGCGGTGAACGTCGTATTGCTCAGCGGTGCATGAGCAACCCAGCCGACGTAATCCCTGTTCAACCATGCAATAAAGAGCCCCGCCAGTACCGCGGCCAGCCCGGCCAGAGGTACGACGGCGGCAGGGACCCTTGCGGGCCGGTGCGGTGTGGTTTCCTCGGGTGTGTCGTTTTCCCCCATGCAGGGGAGTCTAGCCGCGCAACGTGACCCTGATGGAAACCGGTTCTGCGTCGTCGGCAAGAGCCCGCAGTAGCACTCCAGACTGGAGCGGACGACGGCGGGTGGGACCCGCCGTCGTCCGCTCATTCAGTGCTGCGCAGCGCTGAAGACCGCCGAATCTCTGGTCCGGCCCTCACGGAGGCTGGCCTGGCACTCAGCCGCCCGTCCGGCGACGTCGCCGTGGACAGCGGACGTAATGGCCTCGACAACAGCGATCTGGCCGGTGGTGTCAGGGACGCCGGGAAACTGCACCTGCGGAGCTTCGGCTGCAGCGGTGGGCGCCTCGTTCGTGGCGCGCATGCGGAGGATCGCGATGGCCGAGATCAGGCACCAGGCGACGTTTGTGACCACTGAAGGCCATGCCTGGTGGACCGCACCGTTGATGATGAACGCACACGCACCGATGAGGTTGGCCACCTGGAAGCGCTTGCCGGCTTTCAGCCAGCCCATGGAGACTGACAGGTAGGCCGACAGGATCAGGACCGCTCCTGACCAGCCCGCAATTTCCCACAGCAGTTCCATGATGTCCCTTTCAGAGGTAATTGTGGTTTAACAGCAATTATGAGCAGGACGCACCTTTAGGGCAATTGCATTCCACTGAAGATATGGTTTAGAACTGCTTAACATGGATATCGATCCGCGCAGACTCCGCGTCCTCCTTGCGATTGCCCGCACCGGCGGAGTGCTCGCCGCGGCTGATGAACTGGGAATCAGCCCGTCGGCCGTCTCACAGCAGCTCACCAAACTGGAGGATGAGACGGGGCACGCATTGGTGGTGCGCACGCCCAAAGGCTCGGTACTGACGCCGGCAGGCCTTGCCGTGGCGGAGGCCGGCGAGGAGATTGAACGCGCTCTCAGCGTCGCCCGCGCCCGCATCGAAGGCGGTGCCAGGATCGCCGGGGTGGTCCGCGTGGGCGGATTCACCAGCTTTGTCCGGACGGTGCTGATCCCCCGCCTGCCTGAGTGGCGCGCCCTGTACCCGCAGTTGCAGATCCGGATTGTCGAGGACGATCTGCCTGCCCTGATGCGGCTTCTCCGCCAGCGCCAACTCGACGCCGTTGTGGTGGAGCTCGATTCGACGACGGCGGAGCAGCGTTCGCTTCCCGCCGGACTGACCGAGGAGCCACTGCTGGACGAACCATGGAAACTGGTGGTTCCGGCCGGGGCCCTGCTCACCACCGGGAACATCGACCTTGCCCGGCTCCCGCTTCCGTGGATCGGCGTCGAGCACTCAGCCGCGAACGCCTCGGTGCTCGGCCGGCTCCGCCAGTCAACGGGCACCCAGATGGAAACGGTGCATCAGTACCAGGAGACACTCACAGCCCTCGCCCTCGTCGCAGCGGGAGAAGGTATTGCGATCCTGCCTACCTTGGCGTTGAGTGGCGTGGCCCACGACGGGGTGGACGTCCTGGACGTCCCCGGCCTCGGAACGCGGCGCATCGTCCTCAGGCGGTTCGACAGGCGGCGGTCAACCACCACCCCGATGGACACCGTCGCACGCCTGCTGCGGGAATCGGCCGCCGCGTTCGATACCCGCACGGCATCCTAAAACGCCCGCGCTGAGCGGACGATGGCGGGACCTCCCGCCGTCGCAAAGTGACGCCGCTGGCGCGTCAGGCAGCGAGGCTGGTCAGGATGGCCTGTTCCAAGGGGCTGACGCTCATGGGCAGGCAGCCTGGTGGAATGAGTGGTGGCTCCCGGTCCGGGTGCTCTGCTGGATAGTACCGGCCGGTTGGTGAAATCCAACCGGGTGGCTCATTCTTGGTAGCCGCCGTTGGTGTCCAGGCCCACCGGTGTTTGAGCCGGTGGTGTTTCGGGCATGCCTGTCCAAGGTTGCTTATCCCTGTGGTCCCGCCGTGCTGCCAGGCGGTGAGATGATCCACGTCATTGTCGAGGCTCTGGTTGCTGCAGCCGGGGAAGGTACATGTGCCGTCCCGCAGCCTGAGCCATCGCTTCAATGCTTCCGGCAGCCGGTAGCTTTTCCGCCCGATTTCCAGCGGCGCGCCATTCCTCGGGTCTACCAGGACGCGGTAGAACGAGCTTGCACCGTCAGCAACCAGCCTTCGTGCCACCGATGGCGGGACCGGCCCCAGCCCATCGACCTCGCCAGGTTCGTCGGTGAGGCCGAGGAGCGAGAAGACGGGGAGTGTGAGCAGCAATTCAACTCTAGGGGAGGGCACTTCACCGATGTCCTGGTTCGCACTGCCCAGCAGCAGCCCTGCGGCAATGTCGGCGCGCAACTGGGTGAGGTTGCGTGATTCATGTGGGCCTTGAAGACCGCGGGCCAGGGCGGTGGTCTTATTCCAGATGGCGCATGCTGTTTCGCCGGGTAAGTAGAGCGAGATCCAGGCCATGCCGTCGCGGTCAGGGGCGTACTCCATCCGCCGGTCCGTCATGCTCTTAGCGTGCCGCTTTTCAAGGGACTCGGGGTGGTGGCGTTCGCGCCAAGTCCGGACCTTCCGGCGGAACCGGGCGGGCACCAACTCTCCGGGCGCGGCATTGTTGGCAGGGTTGGGGGCGTCCTTACCAAAGAAGTGCGCTTCCAGGGCGGAGGCTGCCGCGGGCGTGAGGCCGGTTGTTTCCTCGACCATGATGCGGGCATGCTGCCAGGCGATGCTGCCGGTCTGCAGCGCATCGAGTGCCGCCGGCAACGAGGTGGTCAGGGCGTGGGCTTCTCCAAGGAGGGCGGATGCGGCACGTTCGCCGATGGTGAGCACGCAAGCGACTTCTGCCACCAGGCTCATCTCCTGCGCCGACGCCTCGTACGCGCTGGCCGGCGGTGCCACCATCCCGGCTGCGGCCTCAGCGTAGGCGGCCACCAGCCGGACCTTCACCGCCGCCGTCGTGGCCTCGACCCGTGCCAGCACCCCTAAGCCCTCCAGGCACGCCTCAGAAAACTCCCGCATTGGATCGGCATCGGCATCGGGAACACGCATGGGCCCGGCCGGAGCCGCAGTCGGGCTGGCAAGAACACCGGCAAGCTCGTCAATCAGCCCGGCCACAGACGCAATGGCACCCGCAACAGCGGCCCTGCCTCCCGCATCGACAACCACACCGGTTTCCATGACCAAAGCATGGCAGGGGGGTCTGACAATTTGGGAAGTTCCTGATGGTGCTACTGGTGGGGAGGGCAATGCCCTGGTGGTCGCTGTGCGCTAAGGGCCTTGTGAGCTGCGCCGTTCCCGGTGACTTAACGTCACACAACGGGGCGGCATCCCGCTCAGGGCAGGCAACGCCCTACCCTTGACAGGTGACTTTGACTAAGATGCGCACCGCCGCCGCGAGCTCCCTCGCCGCCGCCGGTCTCCTGTTTACCCTCGCCGCCTGTTCCGCGCCGGCCGCCACCACGCCCACCACCTCCGCTCCGGCCTCGACCGCAACGGCTTCAGCCGCCGCCGGGCCGTGCGCCGGCGTGAAGGTCATCGTCGATTCCGGCTCCCTGAAGCAGGCTGCCGCCGATAAGTCCGTGTGTGTGCCCGTGGACGCGCCCACCGCCGCTTCCAAGGTGCTCGAAGAAGCCGATGTGAAGACTGAAGGCACCACCCAGTACCCCACCGAACTGGTGTGCCGTGTGAACGGTGTGCCCGCCGCGGACTTCGAGATCACCCACAAGGCCGGCACGTACAAGGAAGAATGCAAGGGCATGCCCGCCGCCTTTGCGTACTGGTCCCTCTGGGTTAAGCCCGACGCCGGAGCCTGGGCCTACGCCCAGGAAGGCCTCGCCACCCTGCAGGTGAGCCCGGGCCAGAGCCTGGAACTGCTCTTCACGGTCGACGGCGAACCGGCCGCCCCCGCGGCATGACCTTCCGACCCGCGCCGTTACGCGCGGCGGCAGTCCTCGCCGTCGTGTTCATCGCGGCGCGGGTCATCTACCGCGTCCTCTTTAACGGCGCGGGCATCGGTGAACCGCTCCTGCTCGACCTGCCCGGGATCCGGCTTCCCGCCCCGTACGCGCACGTGGTCCTCCTCGGTCCGGTCACCGCGCCCGGCCTGTGGGCGGCAGTCCTGTCCGCCCTGCCGATTGCCGGGATGTTCCTCGCTTTCGGCCTGCTCAATGCTTTTGTGGATGTGGCCCGCGGCTTCGTGCACCTGGCCCGCCGGGGCCCCATGCAGGGCCTGGCCCGGACCCTCGTGGTGGCTTGGGCGGCGCTTCCTGCACTTGCCGACGCCGTAACCTCCGTCCGCCTGGCCTTCCGGTTGCGCGGCGAACGCTTCGGCCCCCGCGCCCTGGTGCCAGTGCTCGAAAGAACCCTTGAGCACGCCAGCCGGGTTGCCGCGGCCTTGGAGCTGCGCGGCTTCGGGAGCCGGGCAACACACCACCCCGTGCGCGACGACGGCGGCCCTCTACTCGTGCGGGACGCACAGTTCCGCATTGGCGACGCCCGGGTCCGCGCCGCCGGATTCACGCCGTCGAGCGGGTCCATCACGGTCATCACCGGCCCGACCGGCTCCGGCAAATCCACCATCCTGCGGGGCGTCGCCGGCCTCCTCTCCCACGTTGACGGCGGCGAAATCTCCGGCACCGTCCGCGTCGTCGGAACGGACCGCGCCACCACGCCGCCGCGCAACACCGCCCGCCTCATCGGCGTGGTCCTGCAGAATCCCCGCGCCGCATTTGCCAGCACCCGGGTCCGCGACGAAATCTCCCTCGCCCTTGAGCTGCGCGGCATGGCATCCGCGAGCGCCAAGGCCCGGTTGCTGGAGGTCGCGGAGCGCATCGGGGTGACGGCCCTGCTGGACCGGAATATCAGCACCCTCTCGGCGGGCGAGGCAACGCTTGTGGCCATCGCCGCCGCGGTGGTGCAGCGCCCGGTCCTGCTTCTGGTTGACGAGCCCCTGGCCGACCTCGACACCTCAGCCCGCAGCCACGTCATCGCCGTCCTCAACGATCTCGCCCACCATGAGGGTGTCTGCGTCATCGTGGCGGAGCACCGGGCGGCGCAGTTAGTCCCGGTCGCCGATGCATGGTGGACCATCGACGACGGCGCCCTGGTGCCGGGTGCCGCTCCCTCCCCTTCTGCGCCACTCGAGGCCCGCCCAACGCCGGCGGCGCCAGCGGAGGAGGCGCCCGTGCTGACCGCGGCGAACCTCGCGGTGCACCGCAAGGGCAAGGTGCTGGTGCGCGAGGCGTCCCTGACCCTGCACCGCGGCGAAGTGGTGGCCCTGGTGGGGCCGAACGGGGCCGGGAAGTCGTCCCTCTTGGTGGCTCTCGCGCTGGGTGAGGGAACGGTCGACGGCGGCACTATCGATGGCGGCCGTGTCGCCCTCGTGCCGGATGCCTCAGACGACCTCTTCACCAGGGATACCGTGGCAGGAGAGCTCCGCGCCGCAGAGCGGCGTCAGGCTCGATCCAGGCGTCACGCGGTTCCTGGCACTGACCAACTTCCCCCAGTCTCCGCAGCCTCACACCTGGCCCGCCTGCGGGGTCACGTCCGGATTCCCATCGGGCACGAGCATCCCCGCGACCTCTCGGCGGGAGAGCGCAGGATACTTGCCATCGCACTGCAGACCATCGACCACCCCCAGGTGCTCATGATCGACGAGCCTACCCGGGGACTGGATCCGGCGGCGCGCACAGCCGTCTCGGCGGCGCTGCGGGCGGCGGCGGACTCCGGCGCCGCGGTCCTGATCGCCACGCACGACCTCGACTTTGCCCATGGCCTCGGCGCCCGGATCCTCCCGATGCGTGACGGCGTCGCGCCCTCTTCCGCGCACGCCAATGTACCTGAACCCGAAATCCTTCCTGCCCGGCAGGCACATGCCAGACCGAGGCCCCTGGTCATCGAAGAAACAGACACCCACAGCCCGGCGAGGAAGCACCGCATCCGGATGCCGCGCGGAGTCGAACTCGCAGTCCTTGCTGCAGCAAACCTGCTGGCTCTCGCGGCATTCTGCTGGCCCCTGCTCGCCGCCGCCCTCCCTCAGGATGCCGCCGCGGCGCTCCCCTACGCGGCCCTGGCCATCGCACCGCTCGCCGCCGTCGCCGTCGTCGTTTCCCTGGATGGTTCGGTGCGCTCCGCTCACACGGTGGCGTTGCTCGGCGTCCTGGCCGCCGTAGGTTCCGCGGTGCGGGTGGCGAGCACCGGCGTCGGGGGCGTGGAGGCAGTGTTTATCCTGCTGATCCTGGCCGGCCGGGCCTTCGGTCCGCGTTTCGGCATGCTCCTCGGCGCCGCCACCATCGCCCTCTCCAGCGCCCTGTGGGGCGGCATCGGGCCGTGGACACCGTTCCAGATCTTCGCCTGCGCGTGGGTTGGCGCGGGGGCCGGCCTGCTCCCCCGCAGTGTGCGCGGCAAAGCCGAACTGTGGATGCTGGCCGGCTACGGGATAGTGGCGTCCTACCTGTTCGGCCTGCTGACCAACCTGTGGTTCTGGCCTTTCGCGGTGGGCGCCGGCACCGGCATCTCCTACGTGCCCGGCGCACCGCTGGGCACCAACCTCAGCAGCTTCCTGCTCTACTCGCTGGTGACGTCGACGGCGGGCTGGGACACCCTGCGTGCGGTCACCACCATCATCGGAATCGCGGTGGTGGGGCGGGCCATTCTCGCCGCGCTCCGGCGGGTAAAACCGGTCTCGGACCTGGGCGGACAGGCCGCGCAGGCCCAACCCGCCCAAGCGAGGGACCGGCTACGACTCAGGGTCTGAGGACATCTGGACTCCCACCTTTAAGTACTTCACCTCGGGGGGAAGTCCAGGTTTTGTCCATGGTGTGTTCTCTCTATTCGTAGCGGAGGGCGTAGATGCGTGGTCCGCTCATCTACATCGCCTTCATGGGGCCGATTTCGCGGGTGCGTTCCTGCACGCTCATGCCGATCTGGTCGGCGACGGTCTGGGCGGTGTAGCCCCGCCGGCCAGGTCGGTTTTGAGTGCGGCGACCTGTATCTACGGTGACGAGTTCCTCTTCGGACTCGACATCCTCCTTGACGGGCTCGAACAGAAACGGGAAACCCCTTCCGCCTAGGCCCCCGCAATACCTTGCTTCACCGGCTCTGTGGGCACCGCCAACCTCACCTTCCGGCGATTCCGTCGAGGACTTTGTGCAGTCCCCACGTGTACTGACCGGTGGAGACATAGGTGGCCATGACTGCTGCTGCGCCGGCGGAGAGCGGATAGGCGCCGGATGGGATCGCGGAAAAGCCCTCCAGTCGGGTGGAAATCCTTTCGGCTTCCGTAGCGCCATGGGCTCCGGTTCCCTCTGCTGCTTCGAGGGCTATCGAGCCGAACACGTAGACAATCAGCAGGTAGGAGGCCCGCGCAGCCTCGTCGGTGCCGAGCCCGGCATCGCGAAGGGTTTCCATGAGGTGTTCGTTCAGGGCAAGGGCCCGCGGGCCGTTCATGGGCCCGCCGATCATCAGGTTCACGGCTCCCGGATGAGCAGTCAGACGCGCCCGCAGTTCCAGCGCAAGTGATTCAATCCGCTGCCGCCACGGCACTTTACGGTCCGAAAAGACGGCGAGGTCCACCTGGCCGAGCAGGTGCTCGACGATGGCTTTCACGACTGCCGCCTTGTCGGGGAAGTAGGTGTAGACCGCATTCGGGGCGACCCCGACCCGTGCCGCTATCCCCCGGACCGAGGCGGCACCGACGCCTCCTTCGTCGAGTAGTTCGAGCGCGGCTTCCATGATTTCGTTTTCTGTCAGGATCCGGCGGGGACCGGGCCTGGAACTGCGAACCTGCGTGGTCATGAAATTCCTCTCTTGACTTTCTTCTGTACAGCGTACACGATTTGTACATCGTACAGTTTGTACGGTGTACAGAAATAGAAAAGGAGCGGAACATGAACACCTCAAAGACTCGGATCGTAACCGGCGGGATGTTCACTGTCAGTGCCCTGGCGTTCGCGGCTGCAGCCACGGCGCTGTCGGTCATGTTCGACTGGCCGGACGTGCTTCGGGAACCGGCCGACGTGGTGCTGCCTGCCTTTGCCGCCGGCGGTCCGGCCCTGGTCTGGGTCTGGTTCGCTACAGCCTGGACCTACGGGCTCCTAGCCGTGCCGATCCTGCTCCTCCCGACAGCCCTGGGCCTGCAGGAGCATCCAGTCCTAAAGGTTGCTACCGCCGCCGGAGCGGCCTCTGTGCTTCTGTCACTCATCGGGTTTCTGCGCTGGGTGTTTGTCGTCCCGGCACTGGCCGGCAGCTACACAACCGGGGACGAACAGACCCGCGCCGCTGTGGCTGCTGCCTGGACAGCCCAGCACCAGTTCGGTGGTGCGCTGCTGGGTGAGCATCTGGGCCAGCTGCTGGTGATCGGATGGTCTGTGGCTCTCAGCATGGTGATCCTGCGCAGCCGAATACTTCCCCGATGGATCGGTGGCATCGGCCTCGTCACCAGCAGTATCTATCTGCTCAATCAGGGCGACATCCTCGCCACAGCGGTCCCCGGCTTTCCCGTCTGGGACCTCGCCGGCCTGCTCGGCAGCACCGGATGGGGCCTCTGGTTCGCCGTGGTCGGCATCAGCATCCTGCTCAAGCGCTCAGCGGCCGCATCGACGACCCGCTCTCCGCGGTGATCGGCGGGGCCATCGCCGGGCTCATCATTGGCGCCGGCCTTTCCGACCTTGTCCTGATGGGAGCACTGAACGGGCTGATCCTGGGTGCCACTCAAGCATTTGCCCTGCCACGGCAGTTGGGTCCGCGCCGCTGGATCTGGGCAGCCGCAATGCCAGCCCTGTGGAGCCTCGGCTGGACCGTCACCACCCTGGCCAAAATCGCTGTCGATCAGCAGTTCATCGTCTTCGGCGCCAGCGGAGCCGTCCTCGTCACCGCCATCACCGGCCTCATCCTCAACCGGCTGCTGCCGGTCACCCCCGCCAACAAGCCCGCCATCGTCCCAACCAGCGCAAAGGTGCACTCATGAATTCCGGCCTGCACGTCGTCTTCGGCACCGGCGCTATCGGAATGGCTACGTTTGACGCACTCCGCCGCCGGGGCCGCACCGTCCGCCTGGTCAATCGATCCGGGCAGGCCACCGTGCCGGAGGGCGTGGAAGTCGTTGCGGGAGACGCCGCCGATCCCGTCTTCGCAGCCCGCGCAGCCCGGGGCGCCGCCGTCGTCTACCAGACGATGAACCCGCCCTACCACCAGTGGAGCGCACGGTTCCCCCAGCTGCAGTCAGCAGTGCTCGCCGCAGCCGGGGCCACCGGCGCCCGGCTGGTCAGCATGGAAAACGTCTACATGTACGGGCGCCCTGCAGGGCTCCCCCTGACCGAGGACCGAAGGAACAATGCCCATACAAAGAAGGGGCGCCTCCGCGCCGGAATGGCTGAAGAACTCCTCAAAGCCCACCGTGCCGGACGGGTGGAAGTCGCGATCGGCCGCGCGTCGGATTACTTCGGTCCCCGGGGCGGGGCACAATCCAATCTCGGGGACCGGGTCTTTCCCGCAGCCCTGGCCGGGAAAACCAGCACCGTCCTGGGCGACCGCCACCAGCCGCACACCTACACCTACATTCCCGACATCGGTGAAGGCCTCGCCGTCCTGGGCGAACACCCGGATGCGCCCGGGGAAATCTGGCACCTGCCCAACGACCCCCACACCCGCACCACCGGCGAACTCGTGCAGACCATCTACCGCCAGGCCGGACAGCCCCGCACCAGGATCCGTGGCGTCCCGCCTCTAGTCCTGCACGCCCTGGCCATCACGAGCCCGGTCGTGCGGGAACTCCTTGAAATGCAGTATCAGTTCGAAGAACCCTTCATCGTGAACAGCAGCAAAATCACCACAAGGCTCGGCATTACTGCCACTCCCCTGGATCAGGCCATCGCAGAAACACTCAGCAGTTACACCACCACCAGCCAGACCCACCGGGAACGAGCCCGATCATGAAACCGAACCACACCACCTCCATGGCCGGACGAACAGTGCTCGTCACCGGCGCCACCGGCGGCATCGGCAAAGCGACAGCCCACGGACTGGCACTGATGGGCGCCCACCTCATCATCACCGGCCGCGACCCCCAACGCACCGAAGAAACCGCCGAAACCATCCGCAGGGCAGCCGGCGGACAAGTGGACACCTTCGTGGCCGACCTGTCCTCCCAAACCCAGCTCCGAGGGTTGGCCCACGAACTCCTAAACACCGTTCCCCGGATTGATGTCCTGATCAACAACGCCGGCGGCTACTGGAACACCCGCCACACCACAGCCGACGGGCTCGAGCGCACCTTCGCCCTGAACCACCTCGCACCGTTCCTGCTCACCAACCTGCTCCTGGACCGGCTGGACCAGAGCGGCTCCGCGCGGGTGATCACCGAAGACTCCAAGGAACCGGAATCACCGCCAACGCCCTCCACCCGGGAATCGTCAGCACCGGCTTCGGAGCCGAGGACCCCGGGCTCGCCCAGCGCATGCTCGTCCCGCTCCTGCGGCCCATGATGCTCACGGCCGCACAAGGCGCTGCCACCCCCATCCACCTCGCCTCCGCACCCGACCTCGAACACGTCAGCGGCCTCTTCTTCGCCAAACGCGCAGCCCGGCAATCCTCCAAAGCCAGCCACGACCAGACCACCGCAAAACGACTATGGAACGTCAGCGCCGAAATGACGGGTCTTACGACTACGGGATCCTTATGAGGAGGCAGCCTCCCCTCAGACCTTCAGTCAGCTACGTCCCCTGACCGATGACAGCTCTGAGACGCGGGGTGAGGTTTTCTTATCGCTCCAGCGCGTCTATCGAGACTGCAGAGCATCCAGGGCCACTGCCATCGCCGCCGCAACCCGGCCATCGAGCCGTGCGCCCGGAAGGGTGACGAGGTAGCGGTCGCGCAGTGACCGCCCCCGTTCCGATGTCATGAGCACTTCTCCGTTCGAGTCAACAAAGTCGAAGTGGAAGCGGAATGGTGAAGGGATCACGTCTCCAAGAGGTGTCGCTTCCCAAACGCGACGGCCGACGGCGATGCCGAGGCTGCGTTCACTTCCGGTGACTTGAAGCCCGGACGATTCGAGGTGCCAGGTTGACCGCAGCAGGGACTTGCCAAAGTCTTTCCGGAAGCTGCCGATCGGTTGTCCATTGGCGTCCAGCACGTCATACGTCGCGGCGAGGTCAAGGCGTTGCCGCGCTTTGAAAGAGAAGAGCGGCACGGTCCGTGATTCGTCCTCGTAGAACGTCACCTGCTCCTTGAAAGCGGCACGCTTCTGCTGGGCAACGGCGAGCAGGTGCCCAGGTTGCCCGTCTGCTGCCGCGGAACGTATTTCGTACCGATTCACCATCAATGTGAGCTTCTGCGTCACGGTGAAACGGTCGATGCCCTGGGAAAGGTCTGCCGTCATGCTTCCTCCTGGTTGGGGGCGAATCTCGAACAGTTCGAGATTCGATTATGCCGGTGTCCGGAGGGGATTCCGAAGGGCAGGCTTCGGGACGGGTCTTGCGGTGACGGATCCAACCGGACTAGGTTGAATCGATATAAGAAATCGCTTTCCCATGCTCTCGTGGCGTGTGCCAGGCAGCGGTTCACAGCGAATTGGACACGATGACTGTAAACACCACGCTCAGGTGGATCGACGGCGACGCACCTTTCGAACTCAGCGGCGGAACCACCTGGGGGATGCCGTTCGCCCGCGGCGCCCTGCCCGGCTCGGATGCCGTGGCGGTCCATGACTCCTCCGGGCAACGGGTGGCCAGCCAGGCGTGGCCGCTCGCTACCTGGCCTGATGGCTCGCTGAAGTGGGCGGGTGTTGCCCTGCCGGCTACTGATTCCCCGTCCCCCGAGTACCGGGTGACGTCCGACGGCGGCGCCGCACCCGCGGCGGACACCGCACCGGCAGCCCCGGTCACGGAAGTCACCGTCACCGAGGACGCTGACAGCCTCACGGTGTCCACTGGCACGCTGGACATGGTCATCCGGCGCAGCGGGTCCGCCCTTTTCAGTACGCTCTCCCGCGGCGGCACCGTGGTGTCCCGCGACGGCCGGCTGGTCAGCCTGCGCCAGGACAGCCTCGTGGACGGCCCGGGCAGCGCCAGCCGGGAGGCATTCACCGGCGAGGTGGCCGCCGTCGTGCTTGAACAAAGCGGGCCCGTCCGCGCCGTAGTGCGGCTCGAAGGCCGCCACCGGCCGGACAACCAGGCCAGCGGGACGCGCAGCTGGCTGCCGTTTGTGGTGCGGTTCTACTTTTACGCCGGCGCGCGCAGCGTGAAGATGGTCCACTCGTTTATCTGGGACGGCGAGGCCGAACAGGACTTTCTGGCCGGCCTGGGCGTCCGCTTCACCGTGCCGCTCGAGAGCGAACTCCACAACAGGCACATCAGGATCGCCGGTGCGGACGGCGGCTTCCTGACCGAAGCCGTGCGCGGACTGACCGGGCTCCGCCGCGACCCCGGCGAGGACGTGCGGAGGGCGCAGTTGGCCGGCAAACCCACCCCTCCCCTGCCGGACTGGAGCGAGCTGGTCTCCCGCAGGCTGCACCTCATTCCGGCGTGGAACGATTACACCCTTAGCCAGCTAAGCGCCGACGGGTTCGAACTGCGCAAGCGCACCGCGGCGGGCCACGCGTGGGTGGGCATTTCCGGCGGAACACGCGCCTCCGGTTTCTGCTCACTGAGCGATACCCGCGGCGGCCTGGGCGTGGGCATCCGCGATTTCTGGCAGTCGCACCCCGGACAGCTGGACATCCGGGACGCCGCCACGGATGAGGCGTCACTGACGGCCTGGCTCCACTCACCGGAAGCGCAGCCCATGGACCTGCGGTTCTATCACGACGGCCTGGGACAGGACACCTTCGATGAGCAGCTCGAAGGCCTGGAGATCACCTACGAGGACTACGAGCCCGGTTTCGGCAACCCCACCGGCATTGCCCGCACCCATGAATTAACACTGTTTGCCCACGGCTCCACGCCCGCCACGGAAAGCCTCGCAGCCGATGCATTGGCCGCATCCACGCCCGCCCTGCTCCAGGCCACCCCGGAGTACCTTCACACGGCGCGGGTCTTCGGCGACTGGGCGCCGGTGGACCGCAGCACCCCGGCACGCGCTGAGCTCGAGGACCGGCTGGACTTCCTTTTCGACTTCTACGCCGGCCAGGTGGAGCAGCGCCGTTGGTACGGGTTCTGGAACTACGGCGATGTGATGCACACCTACGACTTCGACCGTCATGTGTGGCGTTACGACGTGGGCGGCTACGCGTGGGACAACTCCGAGCTCTCCCCCGACCTGTGGCTCTGGTATTCGTACCTGCGTTCCGGCCGGGCCGATGTGTTCCGCTTTGCCGAAGCCATGACCCGGCACACCGGCGAGGTGGACGTGTATCACCTGGGCCCGTGGCGCGGCCTGGGTTCCCGCCACAACGTCCAGCACTGGGGCTGCAGCGCCAAGCAGCTGCGCATCAGCACCCCCGCTTACCGCCGGTTCTACTACTACCTGACGGCGGACGAACGGACCGGGGACCTGCTGACCGAACTGGTGGACAGCGACCAGAACTTCCTTGGCCTGGACCCGGTCCGCAAAGTAAGGGCCGACGCCGATACCTACCGGCCGGACAGGAATGCCCTGGGTGTCGGGCTGGGAACGGACTGGGGTTCGCTGGCAGCCACCTGGCTGACCGACTGGGAACGCACCGGCAACCCGCGCTCCCGCGACCGGCTCCTGGGAACCATGGCCGATATTGGCGCCCTGAAGTACGGGTTCCTCACGGGCGAGGCGCTCTACGACCTGGACAAGGGCCGGTTCGACACCGGGCGCGAACGGATCCAGGTTTCCCACCTCTCGGCGGTGTTCGGGCTGGTGGAAATCTGCAGCGAACTGGTGGACCTGGTCCCGGACACGGCTTTCGAGCAGGCGTGGCTGCAGTACTGCCGGCTGTTCCTGGCCACCGAGGAGGAACAGATCGACGCCGTAGGGCAGCCGTTGCCCGGGATCTACCTCACCCAGGCCCACAGCAGGCTGAGCGCCTACGCAGCAGCCCGCCTGGCGGACCCGGCCCTGGCGGCCCGGGCATGGGCGAGTTTCGCCGAGGGCGGCGAACTCCTGAACCATGAGGCGGCTTTCACCCTGCGCACCATCGAACCTCCGTACGTGCTGCTTCCGGTGGACGAAGCCCCCACAGTCTCCACCAACGACGCATCCCAGTTCGGTCTGGCCGTGATCCAGAACCTGGCACTGATCGGCGACCACCTCCCGCGCTGACCGCCCGGGCCTTCAGGACACTGAAGGCCCTGCATCAGAAACGAAGTCACCGAAGGTTTGATGGGCTGAATCGGCGCCGCCTTGAAGGTCACAGTGGGAGGAACCCTAGGATTAGCTATTTCCCGTGGATAGTCTGGGACAGGATGCACCCAACGGAGGGTCAGTGAGAATGTGATCGAAGCAGTTGCTGGGGTAATCGGCCGGAACAACGTCACCATCTCCGGCCGGGTTGATGGGCCTGTGATGATGTTTGCCCACGGTTTTGGCTGCGATCAGGCTATGTGGCGGAAGCTGCTGCCCTACTTCGCTGATGATTACCGGCTGGTGCTTTTTGATCATGTTGGTGCAGGACACTCTGACCTCAGCGCCTATGACTGGGAGAAATACGGGTCCCTGGATGGGTACGCGTCGGACCTGTTGGAGATTTGCGCTGCCCTTGAACTTGAGGACGTCATCCTGGTGGGCCACAGCGTCAGCACGATGATCGCCGTGATCGCCGCCGTTCAGGACCCAAACCGTTTCTCCCACCTGGTCCTGCTTGCTCCTTCACCCCGTCACACGGATGACCCATACGACGGCTACGTGGGCGGGTTTTCGCGGGAAGACATCGAGGGCCTGCTGGCATCTCTGGACAGCAACTATTTCGCCTGGGCCGCGGCCGTGGCGCCCATGGTTATGGGCAACCCGCAAGAGCCGGAATTGGCGGAGGACCTGCGTGTCAGCTTCTGCCGGACAGATCCGACCATCGCACGGCACTTCGCCGGGGTGACTTTTTTCTCCGATACCCGCCCTGAACTGAAAAAGTTGCGCACCAGCTGCCTGATTCTGCAGTGCTCCGACGATCGGCTCGCCCCGCCGGAAGTGGGCGCCTACCTGCACGAGAATCTGGATCACAGCACCCTGGTGCAGCTTCAGGCCACCGGGCACTGCCCCCACGTCAGCGCTCCGGAGGAAACGGCCCGGGCGATTCTGCGCTACCTCAACGCCGGCTCGTGACAGGCCTCTGATAGGACCGCCGAGCTCGCTCGGCGCGCCGGCGCGGTGTTCCACAAGCCCTCGTTGCCCGTGACTACGGGATCAGCCGGGAGACCGTCTACCAGAATCTGCGCCACCCAAGCTGGAGTAAACCGCTCCCACTCCGGCGCCCCCGCTGTGCCGTAGCCGCCGCGGCCGTAGCTTATCGGAAGATTCTATGGGCGTTTAAAGCACGAGAGTAGAAGTAATCTCAGAACTCTTGTCCCTTGATGAGTTGACATTCTTCGCGAGGCCACGGGCAACCGCACTGCGCGGGGACCAGCCACGAACGCAGCCAAACTCGCACCGCCACCATCGCGTCACTCTCGGCGCACTCCCAGGGAACCATCTGACGCCACGCTCTGACTCATGGGCCGCAGATATGCACTGTTTCACCGCCCAACAGGGCACGCTTCATAGGCCGTTGGCCAGGATCAATCCGAGTCACACCGGTAGCGGCTTCCGAAGCGGAAGAGCTCTGATTTGCTGATGAACCTGCCCCGCGTTGTTCGTGGCCACCACGATATAAACTATGCTTCGCGTTTTGCCAGATTCAACGCACCTCCCACTACGGAGGAGCCGGAAAACTGCAAGCTTTTCCTCTCCCCCGGAAGAATCTCCGGACCGCGCTCACCTCTGTGAAGGCCCCGAGCGAGCAGACGCCGGGGCAGTTCCGATCGTCGCCATCGAACTACTCAACTGGCTCACCCAATACAACGCCGAACTCACGGTAGTGAACCAAGCGCATATGGACCTACGGCAAGCAAAGGACCTACGACGCGAGGCATCGCTTGACGTTTACTCGACTGGACAACCAGTCCACGCCCACCGTCGAGGCGGCGAGCCCAGGACTTGACGACCGAGTCGTAGATGCTCTGGATCCAAGGTCCAGTGACGCGGCAATGACGTGGCAGTAACGGCCTTCGACCTAATATGGCACATCGTCTCTAATACGAGGAAGCGAAATGATCATCAGGGCTAACAATGACTTCTTTTGGAATGAACCAGAGCTTTTTGTTGAAGCTTTCGGGCAAAATTCATTGCGCGACTCTTTTGGCACTCGAAGTTTGTCAGAAGATACCTTTGTCGAAGAATTGTCGGAAACAATGAGCTACGAAGACGAAGCTAGTGTTGCCCAGTGGCTTTCAGGCATTGGTCAGGGTGCGGCCTCCGGTGCGGCCAGCGGTGCTGCTGCCGGACCTTGGGGCGCACTTGTCGGAGGGCTTGTGGGAGCCGGTCTCGGGGCAGCGCAGACTGCTATGCAGCCCAGACGCTCGTCCACCACATCATCGAATGTGGCTAAGCCGGCCTCAACCGCGCGACCAACAGCGCCGCCGACTGCACACATGAGCCCAAAGGTTAACCCTCAACTGCCAAGGTCTGCCCCTGGGCAGGAATTGCCGTCGGATAACGCGCGCTTATCACAGTTGCTAGATCAGATAGGGGCTTTGGTGCCCGTACTGACTGCTCTGTCTGCACAACTGGGACGCATTGTCGAAATTGCCTCTTCTGAGCCGCTGCAAAAGGCCGCATCGATAAGCGCGGACACTTCTGACGCGAGAGCCGACCAGCGAATGGACCCAGAGGACTTGCCGCAATACCCCGCAGGAGAAGTGAGGGAGGTCAATTGGCCAGGGGATGCGGGCGGCGAGTGGATTGACAACGAAGACCGAAGCATTTCAGACAAAACAGGGTGAGGTGACCGCGTGCAACCTGACGTGAACGCAATGTTTGCCGAGCAACTTTCTGCACGGGCATCCAGTGACCCATTAGCTGCCATGCTCCTACAGCACATGAACCAATACCAGGAGGAGGAGCCCCTCGAATCAACCATGGTGGAACGAAAACTAAAACGCGCTCAAAGAATTATGAATGCGCTTCGCAAAGAACTTGCTGCGGCAAACCTCATGGTTAGGCATGTGAGTCGAGTGCTGGGCACTTGCCCGGCCTGCTGGGGACTCAACAAATTCTGCCGCACATGCCTGGGCAATGGGGGGCCAGGAACTCATCCGGTCGACATCGATGCGCTGATCAGCTGGATCACACCAGCGCTGGAATGTGCCGGACTGATTATTACAAGAGCCCGGGTCGCCTCAGGGGAGACGGACTAGCTAAAGGAGCAGCAGTGGCTGTGATAGACGATCTTGAAGCGTGGGACGACGAATCGATTGACGATGAGTCGTTGGATATCGAATCTTTTGACGATGAGTCCTTTGATGATGAATCGGAGTTGCTTGGCGGCCTGCTAGGGGGCCCCGCTTCAGTTATCGGGAATGCCTTGGGAGGGCTTTTCGGTAGCCGAGGGCCAAGCCGTCCGCCATTGTCTAGGTTCACGGTTGGAGCTCCAGGAGCAGGTGTGTCAACAGCAAGTTTGAACACCCCCGCCGGCAACGCGACGCTTCGGCTACCAGAACCTGTGGTCTCTCGCCGCGAATTCGAGGCAACCATCCGGCAAATACAGGAGGGCATCAATAGGGATACGAGCCGCCTAAACACGATCGCTAAGGATGTCGACGGTCTAACGACCAGGGTGGCAGCGGCCGTCACTGAAACCAAGCGTGACATTTCGAAGGTCAGAACTGCGGTTACCAAGAGCAATCAGGCCAACCAGCGCCGCATTGCGCGTCTTCGGCGGGAGCAAAGCTCCCAGCAGATGATGACCATGGTTATGGCGATGATGACCCAGCAGCAGTTGCAGGAAAGCATACAAGGCCACACTCATGACCCGGCCACGGGAAAGGTCGTGGACAACGACGACAGCGACAACTCCATGATGATGCTCCCGCTCATGATGATGGGGCAGGGCGGAGGCAGCGGCAATGACGCGATGATGATGCCGCTCATGATCATGGCCATGAATCCGAGAAAGTGAGACGCGAAATGGCATACCCCC
Source organism: Pseudarthrobacter sp. DSP2-3-2b1 (assembly GCF_049895945.1). NCBI lineage: Bacteria > Bacillati > Actinomycetota > Actinomycetes > Micrococcales > Micrococcaceae > Pseudarthrobacter > Pseudarthrobacter sp. DSP2-3-2b1. The sequence continues at coordinate 68,996 of NZ_JAFCTI010000017.1, forward strand.
CAGGATTTTTCGGCCTCGTGATGCTGGCTTCCATGAAGGCCACTGAACGCCAGAGGGCAACTGTTCCCCTAGCCATGACGATGGTTCCCGGCCCGGCTTCGCAACAAAGTGCGATCGCGGCTACCGTGGTGACGACCCAAGTCAGGGACGGCCTGAGGCGGGAACGAAGAATTGCTGACGACGTTGCCAGAGCAATGATACCGGTGGTCAAACTTGCAACCGAGAAACCGGCAGACGTGACAACCGAATATCTTCAAAAGATCCCGGTTCTGAGCCCGATTGCCTCCGACGCCCTCCGCGATGCAGTCATCAAGGGTGCACCGGCTCCAGCAGCTGCACCTGACGCGAAAATTGTGGCACAAGCGGCAAAACTCGCCGATCTCATTCTCAAGAATGGTGGAAAGAAGCTAAATGCTGGTGATGAAAAGCAAATACCTGACCTTTGGGACGCTATGAATGCAGCCCAACAAAATTTAATTCAGTAGCGGAAGGGCTTTTGAGGCCGGTCATGGAGTTCGACCCAGCCTTGCGGCACAGACTGCTGCTGAACACCGGCTCCACGACAGGAGACGCGGAAGCGCAGTCGGGTTCAGACGAGTTGCCGGTGGTCGCTCGTCTGGATCCGCCGGGGTCCTTGGTGGGGAATCTCAGAATTATCTCTACCTTCGGTCCCGTAGTCACAGGCCGCGTCAAGGCCGACAAGGTACGGGCAGTGCGGAACCATCCGGCCGTCAGAAGCCTCAAATTGGCACGGACATACTCACCGACACTTCATCGTTCCGTCGCCGACATGCACGCCCGACCAGACATGCTCCCCCGCCCCAGAAACGGAAATGGTGCCGGCAAACCTTTGACTGGCGCCGGGGTAATCGTTGCTTTTCTGGACTGGGGCATCGACGTCACGCACCAATGCTTCCGCAGGGATGATGGCTTCGGTGCGGACGGGCTAGGTTCAACGAGAATAGTTGGCATTTGGGATCAGCGGGGAGGGGCTTCACCCCTAAGCCCGGAGCCCTTCGGATACGGGCGCGTCCTCGACGCCGATGCGATCAATAAGGCACTATCTACGCGCAGCCCACAGCTGTCCCTAGGATACGACTGGGCAGATGTGGACCCACAACGGGAGGGCAGCCACGGGACGCATGTGGCAGATGTTGGTACCGGGAATGGCCGCGCTCCAGGGGCCTCACCTGGGGTAGCCCCAGGCTGTGACATCCTGTTTTGCCACTTGTCCGCAGACGATACTCGCCCTGAGGACTCGTTGGCGGATTCCGCCAGACTTTTGGAGGGGTTCGCATGGTGTTTGGACGCTGCCCAGGGGCGCCCGCTTGTGGTCAACGTCAGTGCCGGACGCACAGGCGGATCGCACGACCCATACCCACTGGCGGTACAAGCCTTCGATTACGCCCTCGCGACCGTTCCAGGCTTGGCATTGGTCCTCAGCGGTGGCAACTACTACGAAGCCCGCTTATCGGCAAAGCTCGACATTGCTACTAACGAAGTGCGGGATCTCCTGTGGGAGATCCCGGATCGACGCTCCCATGAAGCGGCGGAAATGGAGATTTGGTACGCGCCGGAAGACCGCCTGCGAGCCGCAATATACAGCCCAGATGGCACACAGCTGGCAGATCTGCCACTCGGAAAAGAAGCAATAGCAAAGGACAACGACATTCTTTTAATGTCGGGCTTTCACCGCCATAGAGACCCAAACAGCGGCTCGAACGTAGTCAACATATTTGTTCAAGCTGCTGCACCTCCAGGAACATACCCCGTACGCCTATACGGCGAAAAAATAGAAAACGGGGTGATTCATGCGTGGATTGAGCGTACCAGACCAGCCGCCCAATCCCGCTTTTCAGAGGATGTGGCGACGTCCGCCTATAGCACAGGATCACTCAGTCACGGCCACCTGCCTCTGTCCGTCGCCGCGTATGACGCCAACGATCCCGAGAAGAAGATCGCCAGCTTTTCCAGCGTCGGTCCCAGCCGTGATGGAAGGAGAAAACCAGACCTGGCGGCACCCGGCAGCTCCGTAGTTGCAGCGAGGTCGTCAATCATCGGGCCAGACGGACAACGGCTTGGAAATGGCTTGGTGTCCAAAAGCGGGACCTCTATGGCAGCTCCCCACGTGAGCGGAACTATCGCCCTAGTCTTCGAAACTTTCGCTCCGAGAAAAATTCCGATGCAATTAACCCGGTGGCTCCTGCTGGAATCCGTCCAACATCACCCGCCAGATCCAACCGGCGACGACAGGCGCTACGGAGCAGGTCGCCTGGACGCCGCCGCGGCTTGTTCGCTGGCGCTAGCTCTTGTCGAGGCACTCGAAAACATCGACAGCGCCAAAAACATGGGCTCTCTATCCAAGGCACCCGAAGGAGTGGACGTCATGAATGACCCTTTGCGCAGAACAACTTCCGCCGATGTCTTCCGTTGGCTGTCGCCAGAATCGATACTCCCTGTGGGGCAACTACTCTTAGGCAAAACACAACTGACCGTCACCCCCAGGGATCCAACGGACGTCAGACTCAGCTTCGACGATGCAGCCCAAGCCGCCCTTGCCAGGAGCACTGAACACACTCTCATAACCTCCATAGGCAGTCCCCCTACCTACAAAGTCGAGGCCTTCGGCCCCCAAGCATCCTTGATAGCCCCACCCGTGGCGGGCTTCGACGGGCCCGCGGACATCATGGCTCTTTCGATCAATGGCGGTGACCGGTTCCTCATGCCTGAAAATCCCGGGGGGCCGGGAAGGAGGCGCGTGGACGTCCCGGAGTTGAAAACCTTTTACGCGTTGCCTGCGCAGGACGCGGACCGGTACCGCAATAGGTTGGCGGACCGCCTTGCCGCAAGCGTCCAAGGTATACAGCCCATGCGAGCCCGCGCTTTGAGTCTGCCGTTGCTCCGTGTCATATTGGCCTCGAACGCAGCCGCAGCCTTTCCCGTTCAACCCATACGGCGCGGTAAGGCCTCCTACGATGCGGGCGGCTTGGTGAGTGGCGTAACTCCTCCTCTGGTGAGTCTTCCCATTCAGGAACCCCGCTGCTACCTCCCGGTCATCGCTGAAGTCGAAGGGAAACTGGAGAGCATTAACGCATGGGACGCGGGTGCCGGGGTGAGTCTGGGGCCCATCCAGTTCAATGTCGATCGTGGAGCGCTTTTCCGGTTCCTATGGGCTTTGTGGACGGAGGACCAAGATCTTTTCCGATCCGCGTTCTCAGGCCCCAGTCTCGACTGGACCATGACAATCCATGAAGGTCATCCTGACCTTCTTGTGGCCCGATCGGGTTTGACAGATACCTTGCATGGAAAGGCATCAGATCGTGAATCGAATGCGGCATATCTACAAACGGGGCAACCGGGCAAGGCTGGGCGCGATCCGAAGTATCGCAGGATGGTTGCAGCGGCGTTTCGTGACTGCGTGGTCTGGCCTCACGTTCAGGACCTCATTCTCGATGTCTCTGCCTGGTGGCTCGCCCCGGCGCTGGAAAAGATTCGAGCCGAAGGTATCGGCCCACTGGACCCTCGTCGGCCAGACCGCGACACTTTTGTACTCACGGCAATGCTCCTGTCCGCAGGGGTACGCTTCTCGGGCTGTCTGACTCCGCTTCTCGTGGCCCTGCGGACTTGGACTACTGCTTTGGATAAGCTCGCCCACTGGGAAGAAGCTCTTCAGCAGACTAGCGCGCGCTGTCAGGAGCTACATCCCCGACTCAAAAAACAGGAAGCACACGCAAACCGGACCTTCCAGCAAATACAGAGGTTGCTAAACGCAGCTCAACCCTCCGGCATGCCCGCACCCAGCAGGACGAATCCGACCACAAACTAGAGGACCGTGACTGCACCTATCCCTAGGAAACTGCACACTTGAGGAAGGCATGCGTGACGTGGAAAAGCCTTCACAGCAAAGTTCATACGACTTTATGAACGACTCGGTGGCAACCACCGGAAAAATCAGGAGAAGATCCGTCTGGGCTGATGTCAGCCCAAAGGACTGGCGTCGCCTGGCAATCATGCTTGCCCTACTCGGCGCATTACTGACCTGGGAGCTCTCAGACCCTCAAGTTGGGGACTTCTTCCAAAAGCACCCACTGCTGGGCGGGGTGTTCACTGCCACACTTCTTTCGATACTGACTATCGGTGGTTTCGCAGCCCTTCGAAGCCACTGGGAGGCAGAAAAATGGCGACGTCTGTCGGCACTGGCCGTGCTCTCCATTGCATTCGACCTGACCGTCATGATCGATGTCTTCATCTGGCTGGTGACCGGCGCACGACCGTCCGACACGGTTAGCCCTGCCAGACGGCACCACGCCGAACTCAAGGCAGCGATCCGCACCGCCGGTCTGCAGACCCTAACCGAACCCGACTTCGGACAACTCGACTATGGGACCTATGAAGAAAGGCTTGAAAACCTCCTGCGAAATGAAGGTTGGCTGCGAGTCGCACTGCAGGAAATCGACCGGTACAAGGCGCAGCACAGGAGGGGAATCGCACTATGGATACCCTCCATGGCGTTCAACCCCTACGCTGCAGCAATACTTGACCGCGTTGTCGCTGTAAACGACTTCTCTTCCTACGTCCAAAAGAACCTGCGCGCCCGGCTCTCACAGATTCAGGAAACAACGACCCACGAACAACTGAAACAGTCCTGGTTCGACTTCCTCGCCGAATCGATCAACCTCCGCGAAGAACTTTGGACAATCAGCAGAGGACGAATGAGCGAATGGCACGTCTTCCGAACACTCCTTCCCCCCGACCTCCGGGAAGCTATGGCCCAGCGCGATACGCTGAACATCACCGATATTCTCGGCCAACCTTTCCGCCGGCTCCCTCCAACTTGGACGGACTAGGACCAACGATGATTAGGGACCAGACGAGGTTCCGGGTTACGGGCGACGACCAAGTTCGGGCAGGGACAGACGACGTAACACCGCGACTGCTCAGGGCAACCTAAGTCGAGTTTCGCGGACCGGGGTTGCTGGAGAATGTAAAGAGTTTAGAATTGCCGACCGGAGCGGCGTCACCTCAATCGTCCGGCACCTACTCAGCGATCCCACATTGAAAGCCTCTGTGCCCGCCCATGGCTATATCGGCATGAAGTCCCTCAGACGCGAATCGGACCTCTATCCCTGGCTTGCTGATGGACAGCTTAGATTCCAACCTGACACGTGGCAGCATTTCGACCGCCGAGGCGTTTAGGCTTCCAGGACACCAGGACCCCACATCACACCTTGAAGTACTTCGCCTCCGGGTGGTGGAACACGAACGCGTCGGTGGACTGTTCCGGGTGCAGCATCAGCTCGTCACTGAGGACCACGCCCATCCGCTCGGGTTTGAGCAGCTCCGTGACCTTGCGGCGGTCCTCCATGTCCGGGCACGCGGGGTAGCCGAGCGAGAACCGTGCACCGCGATATTCGAGCTTGAACAGACCGGCCTTGTCCTTCGGCTCCTCGGCAGCGAAACCCAGCTCCGAGCGGATTCGGGCATGCCAGAACTCAGCAAGGGCTTCCGTGAGCTGCATGACCAGGCCGTTGAGCTCGTAGTAGTCGCGGTACTGGTTGGCGGCGAACATCTTGGAAGTGAACTCTTCAATCTTCGCCCCGGCGGTGACCAACTGCACCGGCAGCACGTCAATCTGCCCCGTTTCGCGCGAGCGGACAAAGTCGGCGAGGCACAGGTGACGGTCGCGGCGCTGGCGCGGGAAGTCGAAACGCAGCCGCTCCGTGCCGATCGGACCGCCCGAACCACCATCGGGCGCGAGCAGGCCCGCGGCGCCCAGGACGCCGTCGGCATCCGTACCGTGGTGCAACACCACCACCTGCTCCCCCTCGGAAACCACCGGGAAGTAGCCGTACGCCACCGACGCATCCAGCATGCCCTCGCCGAGGATGCGGTCCAGCCAGTACCGCAGGCGCGGCCGGCCCTCACGTTCCACCAGTTCCTCGTAGGACGCGCCGTCATCGCCGCGGCCAGGCTTGAGCCCCCACTGCCCCATGAAGGTGGCGCGTTCGTCCAGGAAGGTGGAGTAATCGTGGAGCGCCACGCCGCGCACAATGCGCGTGCCCCAGAACGGCGGCGACGGCACATGGTTGTCAGCGGCGACGTCGGACCGGCCGGGCATCGCCTCCGGCTCGGTCACCGTAAACTTCGGGCCGCCCTTGTGGATCCGCTTCTTCAGCGGCGGAAGGCCGACGGCGGCGGGGTCGGCGCCGCGGGCCACCTGCACCAGCGGTTCCATGAGGGCCAGGCCCTCGAAGGCGTCCTTGGCGTACCGGACAGTGCCGTCAAACTGCTCCGCCAGGTCCTGCTCCACATAGGCGCGGGTCAGGGCTGCGCCGCCGAGGATGATGGGCCACTTCTTCGCCAGGCCGCGGGACTGGAGTTCGGCGAGGTTCTCCTTCATCACCACGGTGGACTTCACCAGCAGCCCGGACATGCCGATCACGTCGGCGTTGTGTTCCTCGGCCGCGGCCATGATCTCGGCGATGCCCTGCTTGATGCCGATGTTGACCACTTTGTAGCCGTTGTTGGTGAGGATGATGTCCACGAGGTTCTTGCCGATATCGTGCACGTCGCCGCGGACGGTGGCGATCACCATGGTGCCCTTGCCCGAGGAATCCGATTTCTCCATGTGCGGCTCCAGCAGGGCCACCGCGTTTTTCATCACCTCGGCGGACTGCAGCACGAAGGGCAGCTGCATCTCGCCGGCGCCGAAGCGCTCACCCACCACCTTCATGCCTTCGAGCAGCTGGTCGTTGATGATGCCCAGCGGTGACATGCCTTCGCTGCGGGCCAGGTCCAGGTCTGCTTCCAGGCCCTTGCCTTCGCCGTCGATGATGCGCCGCTGCAGGCGTTCGCCGGTGGGCAGCGCCGCGAGTTCCGCGGCGCGCTGGTCCTTGAGCGCTGCGGTGTCGACCCCGGCGAACAGGTCCAGCATGATGGCCAGGGGGTCGTAGGTGACGTTGCCGTCGGCGTCGTATTCGCGGCGGTCATAGACGAGGTCCAGGGCCACCTTGCGCTGCTCCTCAGGGAGGGAAGCGAGCGGCACAATCTTGGCGGCGTCGATGATGCCGCTGGTCAGGCCCGCCTGCACGGCCTCGTGCAGGAACACCGAGTTCAGGGCCATGCGCGCTGCCGGGTTCAGGCCGAAGGACACGTTGGAGACGCCGAGGGTGGTGTTGATGCCAGGGTACTTGGTGGTGATCTGGCGGATGGCCTCGATGGTTTCGATGCCGTCCCGGCGGGTTTCCTCCTGGCCGGTGGCCACGGGGAAGGTCAGGGCGTCCACGATGATGTCCTCGACGCGCATCCCCCATTCGCCCACCAGGGCGTCAACGAGGCGCGAGGCGATGGCCACCTTGCCTTCGGTGGTGCGCGCCTGGCCCTGTTCGTCGATGGTCAGGGCGATCACGGCGGTGCCGTGTTCCTTCACGAGCGGCATGATGCGCGCGAAGCGGCTGTTCGGGCCGTCGCCGTCCTCGTAGTTGACGGAGTTGACCACCGGGCGTCCGCCGATGAGTTCCAGCCCGGCCTGCAGGACCGGCGGTTCGGTGGAGTCGATGACGAGCGGGAGGGTGGAGGCCGACGCGAAACGGGAGACGATCTCCTTGATGTCGGCCACGCCGTCGCGCCCCACATAGTCAATGCAGACGTCCAGCAGGTGCGCGCCCACGCGGACCTGCTCGCGGGCGATGTCCACGCAGTCGTCCCAGCGCTCCTCGAGCATCGCCTGGCGGAACGCCTTCGAACCGTTCGCGTTGGTCCGCTCGCCGATGGCGAGGTACGCGGACTCCTGGTCAAAATTCACGTGGTGGTAAAGGGACGCGATGCCCGCTTCACGCTCGGTGGGCAGGCGCTCGCCGTCGGCGCCCCGCCCGCCGCTGGTGACCGCGGCGGCGGTGCGGAAGGGAGCAAGACGTTCGACGACGGCGGCCATGTGTTCCGGCGTCGTACCGCAGCAGCCGCCCACCAGGCCCAGGCCGAATTCGCGGACGAACTGTTCGTGCGCGGTGGCGAGTTCGGTGGGTGAGAGCGGGTAGTGCGCGCCGTTGGGGCCAAGGACGGGCAGGCCGGCGTTGGGCATGCAGGCGATGGCCACGGAGGACTGCTTGGAGAGGTGGCGGAGGTGCTCGCTCATCTCGTCCGGGCCGGTGGCGCAGTTTAGGCCGATGGCGTCGACGCCGAGCGGCTCGAGGGCGGTGAGCGCGGCGCCGATTTCGGAGCCCATCAGCATGGTTCCGGTGGTTTCGACCGTCACCTCGACGAAGATGGGCAGCCGGATGCCGCGGGTGACGATGGCCTGCTTGCAGCCGTTGACGGCGGCTTTCGTCTGCAGGAGGTCCTGGCTGGTTTCGATGAGGAACGCGTCCGCGCCGCCGTCGATGAGGCCCTCGGCCTGCAGCGCGAAGGTCTGCTTGAGGTAGTCGTAGGTGGTGTGGCCGAGGCTGGGGAGCTTGGTGCCCGGGCCCATGGAGCCGAGGACCCAGCGCATCCGGCCGTCCGTTTTTTCTGCCGCTTCGGCGCGCTCGCGGGCGATCTCCGCGCCCTTCCGGGCGAGCTCTTCGATCCGGTCGTCGATGCCGTAGTCGGAGAGGTTTGACCAGTTGGCTCCGAAGGTGTTGGTTTCGACGGCGTCGATGCCGGTGGCGAAGTACGCGTCATGGATATCCGCGAGGACGTCCGGCCGCGTGGCATTGAGGATCTCGTTGCAACCTTCGAGGCCCAGGAAGTCATCCTCGAGGGACAACTCCCGGCCCTGCAGCATGGTGCCCATGGCCCCGTCGGCGATGACCACCCGGTGGTTCACCGCATCCAGCAGCTCCTGGGCGCGGACGGGGCGGGGCACGGACTCAATATCAAGCGCAAAACGAGGCATCTAAACAGGTTACGTCCGGTGGGTGCAACGTTGCGCTGTATGTCCGTGTACTACGGCGGGGGTGGACGTTCTTGAGGAGATTTGCCCGAGCAACGAACTCCAGGACCTCCAAGCTTCCGCGGGCGGCAGCCACCGATCTCGACGCCCTGCGACTCTCTTCCGGCCGCGGGTGTCGGGACTGAGTCCCCGGAGCGCCTTGGACCGTACCCGGCACGCTCAGGGTCGAGGTCACCCTGCAGAACGTCGGAGGCTAAGCCCATGATGATTGTAGGGTAAATGAATTTACTGGCACCTTCTCCGCTCAATCGTTTTACGTTGCCCCCAGTGAACCCAAATGCATGGAATTCACAAGTATTAATTTTCACGCAAATCCGAAAAGTCAACAACCACCAAGGGTCACGCGAGAAAAAACTCGTTTATGAAACGAAATAGAAAGAACATTGCATTCATGCGAACAATCATTCGTGGAGTTTAGTCCAGCGATCTTCAAGTACCCTAGTCAGTTTTCGATATTTATCCGATCTCACCTAAGTCTCTTATCAGGGTGATTCAAAAGGAAATGCAGTCCGCAGCCGAATCTCCATGTTTCGGCTTCAGGACGGCGCCGTCAGTTCTACTCCTCAGCTCCCCCTGCCCACTAGGAGCCTTCTTCAATGAAAATTACGTCGCGAATGGATACAAAGTCACTAAGTATTAAATTGCGAATTCTCGATTGCACCTTTAGAGGGATCGGCTGCGTGGTAGTTATGCTGATATTTCGAGTTGAGGAGCCATGCCTGAGCGCAACGGCCGAGGCATCCGGATATTTTTCGAGTTCTTCTGTAATTATTGCTCGAATTTGCAGCAGTTCTAACTTGGTGGCGGGAGGACCGCTTAAAGGCGGCATGCCCGAGTTGGCCTGGGGTAATTGACGCGCAATATCACGAACTGTTCCCAATATTTCGGTCACCATATCTTTTTCACTTCGCCGAGCTTCCTTCATCGGCGGCCTTGTTTCACTTATCTTCTTAAGTTGAAGGTCCAAGCGCGGCCACATATCCAATAATGCCGCATCCAACTTGGCGGTCTCACGTGGTTTCTCCAAGGCAGAATTAATGGGCCTTCGCAGATAAGCATGGATGCGCACTCTGAGGATGGCGCCAGCGTGTAGGTATTCCGCGCTGCGGCGTGGTG
>NZ_JAFCTI010000018.1:0-5031 GCF_049895945.1 Pseudarthrobacter sp. DSP2-3-2b1
CCTGCGCATTGATCCGAGTAGTCAGAGCCAGCGTATCCAGCCAACCATCAGCCTCCCGGCGCAACGGATCATCATCACAATGCGGGGCGGACTCAACGCCGGACACAATAAGATCCAGCGCAGCGACAGAGGCCTTGATGGCTTCCACCGCCTCAACCGCCGCTCTGCTTCCCATACCCAAATCATCCCGCGAGGCGCTGACATTAACGGCGAGGTTTCATGCCTATGTGGATAACTTACGGCCACGGCGGACAGAGACGAGTCGGCAGGCCGCGCTGTGACTCGCTCACGTTAGAACGTGCAAGATCAGCCCGTAATAAGGCTCGATTCGTGACCAGCTCAGTCCTTGAATAGCCCTGCCAGGTCCTCGGCTGTGATGGATCCGCCGGACAGGGCATCGCCCTCCATGACGTCCGCGAACAGCTGCGACTTCCGGGCCTTCAACGCCATGACCTTTTCCTCGATCGTGTCCTTGGCAACCAGCCGGTAGACCATCACGTTCCGAGCCTGGCCGATCCGGTGTGTCCGGTCCACGGCCTGCGCTTCGGAGGCGGGATTCCACCATGGGTCCAGCAGGAAGACGTAATCGGCTTCGGTCAGGTTCAGGCCAAATCCGCCGGCCTTCAAGGAGATCAGGAAGACAGGGGCCGTGCCGTTCTTGAATTCGTTGACGACGTCGGTCCGGTTGCGGGTGCCGCCGTCGAGGTAGCAGAACTCGATCTTCTCCTCCACAAGCCGTTCCCGGACCTTGCCGAGGAAGCCGGTGAACTGGCTGAATATCAGGGCGCGGTGGCCCTCGGCCACCAGGTCCTCCAGCTGCTCGAACAGCACATCCAGCTTCGAAGAACGGACCCCGGACAACGACGGGTCCACCAAGGAAGCGTCCAGGCTGAGCTGCCGCAGCAGGGTCAGGGACTGGAAGATGGTGAACCGGTTCTTGTTCACGTCCTCGATCAGGCCAAGGATCTTCTGCCGCTCGCGCTGCAGGTGCGTCTGGTAGACCTTTTGGTGGCGCGGGTTGAGCACCACCTCCAGGATCTGTTCCTGCTTGGGCGGCAGGTCCTGGATGACCTGGTCCTTGGTGCGGCGCATCATCAGGGGACGGACCCGACGGCGGAGCTTGTCCAGCTGCCCCTTGTCGCCGTTCTTCTCCACCGGCTTCTGGTAATACTCAGCAAACCGCTTGGGGCTCGCGAAGAGGCCCGGCGCCACGATCGAGGTCAGCGCCCAGAACTCCATCAGGTTGTTCTCCAGCGGCGTGCCGGTGATGGCCAACTTGAAGGCAGCCGGCAGTTTCCGGGCGCACTGGTACGCCTTGGACTGGTGGTTCTTGACGAACTGCGCTTCGTCGAGCACCAGGCCGGCCCAGGTCTTGGAGGCGTAGGAGTCGTAGTCGATCCGGAACAGGGCGTAGGACGTGATCACGATGTCCGCGCCGGCAAGCTCAACAGCTGCATCCTGGCCGTTCTTGGCAAAGGTCTCACCAATTGTCCGGACCACCAGCCCGGGCGCAAAGCGTGCCGCTTCGGCCGCCCAGTTGCCCACCACGCTGGTGGGGGCGACCACCAAAAAGGGAGTGCCGCCGTCGGGCGCGGGAGCTGGACCGGTGCCGCCGTCGGGCGCGGGAGCCGTACCCCCGTCGAGCGCTGGCCCTGTACCGCCCGGAACAACACCCAGCTCCTTCGCCGCGCACATCAGGGCGAGGGCCTGGACGGTCTTGCCCAGGCCCATGTCGTCAGCGAGTACCCCGCCCAGGCTGTGCCGGTACAGGAAGCTAAGCCAGTTGAAGCCCTCCAGCTGGTACGGCCGCAGTTCGGCATTCAGAGTAGCAGGCAGCGGCAGCCCGTTGATCCCGCCCTCGAGCAGACCGCCCACCGCCTCACGCCACGCGGCCGCCTGCTGGTCCACGATGCCGAGGTTCGCCAGCTCGTCCCAGAGCCCGGCCTGGAAACGGCTGATCTGCAGCGGGGCATCCTTGTTGTCCTGGAGGGAGCGTGCCTCCTCGATCAGGGCGCGCAGCTGGTGAAGTTCGGGGAGGTCCAGGGAAAAATAGGCGCCGCTGGGCAGCAGCATTTTGGTCTGGCCCGCGGCAAGGGCGGAGAACACAGCCGCAAACGAAACCGGCTGGCCCTCCAGGGAGATCTGGATGCCAAGATCGAACCAGTCGCGCTGTTCGGTGGCCTTGGTGGAGACCGAGATGACGGGCGCTTCCTCGGCCTCGCGGTAATTGGCGATGTCGCCGGCGGTGTCCACGTCCACGTCGCGGGCCTGGCGGAGCAGTGGCAGGACGTCCTCGGTGAAGGCAAGGGTGTCCAGGCCATTCAGCTCCACGGACGCAGCCAACCGGGGTGTGCCCCAGCCGCCGGTGGCCGATTCGCCGAGGGCAGGCACGATGTCCCACGGCTGGCCGATGCCTTCCAGGATGCGGGCTTCGGCGGGGTCGTCGCGGTAGCCGTGATCGCCGGGGTGGCGCCATAGGGGCTGGGCTGTCACCAGGTTTCCGGACTTGTAGTGCCACTCCCAGTGCAGCCGGACCTTGTGATCGGCGCCGTAGTTAGCCAGCAGCGAAAGCGTGGGGACTGCCAGCGTGGGCAGCTCAACCGACTCGTCCTTGGCGGTGATCCGTGCGGCCTGTTTGAGCTTGGGGTAGAAGCCGGTGAGGAAGCGTGTCTCGTCCCTGGCAGGAATCTGCAGGGTGCTGCCGGCCGTGACGAACGCCAGCAGTTCCTCGCTCAGCCCGTTTTCCAGCGGCGCCAGGGTAATTACGTGGTCCGCGTCGGCGCCGGGCAGTGTGTCCCCGCCGGAGGTGAGGAAAATGCCGTGGGCAGGGCGCCCGATGGTCCCCACGGAGGCCGGATCAACCTCAACCCCGTCAACGGTGACGGTGGGCGCGAGCTCCAGCCCGCCGTCGTCGGACGCTGTAGCAGTACCGCCGGGAGACCCCTGAGTGGCAGTGCCGACGGCAGCGTCCGGGCTGACCGGGGTGCCGAACCGGCTGAGGTTAAGGCCGACGGCGGCGGGAGACTCGGCGAGCCGCACCGGCTCGGGGCCGCGGCTGTGGACCAGGTTGAGGCCGATCTTTTTGGCGTCAGCCAGCAGGCTCCAGAGGTTCTTGCCGGCGAAAGTGTTCAGTCCCAGCCAGAGGGCGGACGAGTTGTGCAGGCGGTTGGCGGCAGCTGTGTGCGCAGCCAGGAACTCCTGCATCCACTCCACATGCATTTCGTTGCATTCACGGCGGAAATTCAGGTAGCTCAAGGTGTTCCAGGAAACGTCACCGCGGATCCATTTGCCCTTCGAACCCATGATGACCGGGCGGGCCTTGAGCTGGCGGACGCTCCGAAGCGGATCGCGCCGGCCTGTGTAGGAGAAGTGCGGCGCCGGCTCCTCAACATCGAACTGGAGCGCCAAGGGGATGCCGTTGCTCGACGGCGTGATGCCGGGCTGCGAGATCAGCGGGCTCAGCGCCTGCTCCCAGTCCGCCAGTTCGAGGGCGGCGGGCTGGCGTGAGAGCCGGGAGACATCGGCCGGAGTGAGCAGCTGCACGCGGATGGCAGGGTTGTCCTCGGCCGCGAAAAGCAGTGCGGCCACGTGCTTGCAGTCCTTGCGGACAGGGCAGCTGCAGACACCAACGGTGCAGCTCCAGCCGCCGGCTTTGCGGACCAGCTTGGCCGTGGTGGAGTACGGCACGTCCGAGCCGCCCCGGACCTTGCCGAGCATCAGTCCGGTGGCGGCGTCAAACGAGATCCCGGAAACGCGGCTTCCCATGGCATAGGCCAGTCCGGCCGCGAGGGAGCGGTCGTTGATGGCGGGGGTCTGTATTGCCAGTGCCGCACTCTCGTCCGGTTGGGATGGCATGGTGCGCGCTACTTTCAGCTGGCCGCGGGGGACCAGTGTCCGATCGATGGTTATCTGCTCCATCTTAGTTCGCCCGGAGGAGCACCACCGCGCCGGCCCTTTTGCCATGTGGACAACACGCACCGAAATCTTCGCCTGACGTTCACTTCCGCCTCAACATTCCGCCGTTCCAGCCCACGTAGCGTGAAAGTGTCCCGAGCATCACCGAAGCCAACAGTTGTGAGGAAACACCATGACCACGAGCCAGCACCCGGTTGTCCTGACCACCGCCAGCATCGAAGCCGGCAACGAGGAAGTCGTCGATGCGAACGTCCATGTAGTGAACGCCATGTACGCGAAACTGCTCGACGCCGCTGAGATCGCCCCCGCCGCCCTGGGCAGCTACTACGTGGACTTCTACGTGACGCAGTCCCTGGAGGGCGGGTTCGCCCAGTACGTTTTCACCGCGGACCGGGAAGAAGTGGATCCCCTCATCCGCGAAGGCCTCGCAGGCATGGGTGCAACGGCGCACCTTGACCTCTTCAACCGCACCGTTGAAGCGTTCGACGCCCTGTCCGAGGAGGACGAGGAGCGCTACCTCGACGGCGACCTGGACACCGAGGAAGAGTCCACCGACGGCGTGCGCACGCTGGAGGAGCTGGACGGCGAGTTCGAGGAACTGTTCGAAACCGAGAACATCACGGCCCTGAATGCGTCCTGGCTTCTCGGCCAGGACGGGCTGCTGGTCCTTGACGAGGAAGAGCTTGCGGCGTACATCGAGCGCCAGGTTGCGCTGATCCCGGACCTGGAGGAGCGCCAGGCCCGGGCGGACGCAGAGGCACTGGAAGACGCCCCGGGTTTCGAGATCATCATCCGTGAACTGTGTGATGTTGCAGGCTACGAACTCCAGAAGATCACCATGGGCGATCCGAACTACCTCCACAACGGGGAGGAGACGCTGGCGTGGCACTTCGCCACCGATCACGGCGATTTCATCATGGTCGAAGAGGACGATGAGGCGTTCATGATCAACCCGGAGACGCAGGAAATCGTTGCAGCCGTTGAGTTCGAGGAAGCCGACGACGACGAGATGGCCGACGCGTAGTACCACCACCGACGGCGGGGCGGGCACCATTAAACCCCAAAGTGTACCCCCCCCCGCCGCCCCGGTGTGGGTGTTGTTGGGGACGGGGTGGG